>OMSS01000036.1 GCA_900313795.1 uncultured bacterium
GCCATTGCTGTTGCTTCATCAACGTGATGAGTTGTAGGGTTCGGAGTAACTTTGTCGTAATTTACATAACCGATTTCGTTGTCTTTCAATGCTTTTTCAACAACGTCCCAAGCACCTGTTGCTTTGTATGCGTTTCTACCAGACATTACAATTACTTTGTCAATTCCTTTTGATTTCAAGTCTTTTGCTATATCTTGAATTTTGTTGATAGCTCCAACGCCAAAGTAGACTGTAGTTCTTGTTCTGATTTCAGCAACTTGGTTTATGTCAATGTTCTTTTCCCACATAAAAAGTCCTTTCTTTTTCTGTAAAGTCGCAAATATTATAGCGTGAAAAAGATGAAGTTTCAATTATTCGTGAAAGTTTGTAAAATCACGAATTAAATTTTTATTAGTGAAAAATGGTGTAAAAATACCCCGACAAAACCTGCGATTAAGAAGTAATATAGCGGATTTTTTTTGAATTTGAAACTTAATGCAAAAAGTCCCAATAAAATCGCTACGCTCCATAAGTCCGTCACGTTATTTTTTAATAATCTTAAACCGACAACAGTCAAAAGTCCGCAACCAGCAGGTTTTAGAGAATCTAAACTTGCTTTGACATAAAAATTATCTTGAAAAGTTTTTAACGTCTTTGAAACAGCAATTACGATAAAATACGTCGGCAAAATTATTGAAACTGTTGCAAATATTGCAGCAAAGATTCCTGCCGTTTGAAATCCAGCAAACGTCGCCATGTTGATGCCAACAGGTCCGGGAGTCAAAACGGAAACAGCAATCATATCTGAAAGTTGTTTTGCACTATACCAACCGTATTCGTCGATTAATTGATACAAAAACGGAATGGTCGCATAGCCACCACCGACTGAGAATAAACCTATTTTAAAAAATTCATAGAAAAGAAACCAGTAAATTTTCATCTCTCGCTCTTTTTCTTTTCGATGACTTTATAAATTACTCCGAAAATCAACGAGCAAACTATGATTATTGCTGGAGAAACCTTGAAAATCAACGAGGCGATTATTGTAGCGATGAAAATTACCCACGAAAATAAATCTTTCATCGATTTGCCCCAAACTTCTTTGACCGAAAGGTAAAGAAGAATGACGACGGCAATGTTTACTGCCCAAAAAATACTTTGAATAAAAGATAATTGCAAAAGTTTGTCGAGAACGGCAGCAATAGTAAGAATACAAATTATAGGAGAGGTTATGATTCCTGCAAGTGCTACAGCAGCACCTCTTTTGCCTCGAAGTTTGTATCCTGTAAAAGCGGAAACATTTGCCGCAATAATACCAGGGATACATTGCCCCAAGGCATAAAAATTAACCAACTCGTCCTCTGTAAGCCAGTTTCTGTCCTCGATAAAGGCTTTTTTCATCAATGGAACGATTACATAACCGCCGCCCAAAAGTTGGACGCCGAGCATGAAAAATTGTTTGTATAGTTCGGTTAATGTAACTTTTTCCATAGTCCGATTATAACACAGTAAAAATTTAAGTTTGTAACGTTGGGGGATTGCTTTTGTGACTGGAGTTTCGTGGATTTTTAAGTCTGCTGTATCGCTGAAATTGTTTTGTAAATATATACCCTGTAAATTTTTGTTTAAATTCATAAATTTTATTGCGAATTATAGAAAAATAAAATCCGTAATCGGGCATGAGTAAAAGAATTGGCGGAAATTGACTTATATTACGAAAGTTTATTAAACTTTGTTCATTAATGAATGTTAATTTTGATTTTTTCAGTAATGCTCGGGGGCATGCCATATTGTAAAAATTAATTAATAAAAATAAACTTGTAAATCGTTCACTTAGGGGATAGCATGTAAGAACAGTCAGGAATGAAAAAGCGAGGTGATGGTCTAACCCACACAGGTAATGGGAATGTTTGGAAAAATGGAATTGGTTAAAGGACTGTTAATCAGTATGATTAATAATCATTAAAAAAAATTTAATCTTGGGAAATTGGGATTCACAAAAAAGTTTTGATACGCAAAACTTTTTTTGTGTTTAAATAGATATATAATGTTGTGTTACTAAAAAAGAAGAGGATTTGACATGAAAAGAGCAATAGTAATTGTAGTTGATTCAATGGGTTGTGGTGCAATGCCTGATGCGGCAGAATTTAATGATTTGCCGACTTGCAACACTTTGGCTCACGTTGCACATGCCAACGGTGGTTTGAATGTTCCGAACTTCGAAAAGATGGGCTTAGGCAATATCATAGATATCGAAGGCGTAAAAAAAGTTGAAAACCCGACTGCTCAATATGGTATTTTGCAAGAAATTTCAAAAGGCAAATGCACAACGACTGGTCACTGGGAAATGATGGGTCACATTCTTGATAATCCGTTCAAAGTTTATACGGAATCAGGCTTCCCGAAAGAAATCATTGACGAATTCGTTAAGAGAACAGGCTGCGGCGGTGTTTTGGGTAACAAGGCTGCTTCAGGTACAGTAATTCTTGATGAATTGCATGAAGAACATGAAAAAACTAAAAAACCGATTGTTTACACATCGGCAGACAGCGTTTTCCAAATCGCAATGAACATCGACGTTGTTCCGTTGGAAACACTATATGAATACTGCAAAATCGCTCGTGAATTGTTGAACGAAGTTTCAAACGTTTCAAGAGTTATTGCTCGTCCGTACCAAATGGTTGACGGTAAACCGAAGAGAGTTTCAAAATACAGACGTGATTTCTCCGTTAAACCTTATAAGAAAACTCTTTGTGACGAAGTTGCTGAAAGCAACGGATACGTTTATGGTATTGGTAAAATCGAAGATATTTTCGTTGGCAAAGGCATCACTCACGCAATCCACACTGGTTCAAATAAAGAAGGTCTTGAATTGACACTTGAAGCGGTAAAAAATCCTTTGCCGAAACCTGAATTGAAGGTTGCAGATTGCACAGATAACCCGAATAAATACTTTATCTTTACAAACCTTGTTGATACAGACATGTTATTCGGTCACAGAAACGATGCAGTTGGTTATGCACATGCTATCGAAGAAATCGATACATACCTTCCTGCAATCCAAGATGCCATGACAGATGAAGATATCCTCATTATCACTGCTGATCATGGTTGCGACCCGACAGTTCCTGGAACTGACCACACAAGAGAACAAATTCCTCTTCTCGTATACGGAAAAACATTGAAACCTGAAAACCTCGGTACTCGTGTAGGTTTCGACAAAATTGCAAATACTGTTAGAGAATGGTTGTTTAATTAATTATTCTTTGATATAATATTAGCGAAAGAAATTTCAAATACAAATTAAAAAGGAGAACACAATGAAAGTTACAGTTTCAGATGATTGCATTTCATGCGGCGCTTGCGAATCAATTTGCGACGCAGTATTCAGCATCGAAGATAAAGCAGTAGTTAATGAAGCAGAAGTTGCTGCAAACGAAGCAGGTGTTAAAGAAGCAGCAGATTCATGCCCTGTTTCAGCAATCGTTGTTGAATAATTAACACTCAAAGAGTAAACTTTAAAAAACCGCTCAGGAATGGGCGGTTTTTTTGATGCTAATGCTTTAGAGTTTTTTGCGTGAATTTAAAACAGACGGTTTTTTGTTGATAAACTTTTTAAAGTTTTATGCTCAAATTTGGAACGAGCAGTTTTTTATTGATGATAATTACCTTGTAACATTAACGACGCTGTCATTCTGAGCAAAACGAAGAATCTTGGAGATTGTGAAAATAGATATTTCGCTACACTCAATATGACCTGAGGCTGGATTGCCATGAAAATCTGATGATTTTCTCTCAATGAGGGTGAATGAAAAAACTCGGTTTGGGAAAAAAGACTGAGCGAAACTCAGTCTTTTTCGTAAAATAATTTTATTATTCTATTGGCTCAAAGTCGATTGCACCGTGTTTGCAAACGGGGCAAATGTAGTCAGTGGGCAAGGTTTCACCTTCGTAAACGTAGCCGCAAATTTTACAAATGAAACCTTTTTTCTTTGGGGCAACCGTTTTCATTCTGATATTTTCGAGGTAATAAGAATATGTCAAAGACGGGCTGTCTGAGAGAACTTCTGCGGATTCGACTTCGCCGACGAACAGGGTGTGCGTGCCGTAGTCTTGAGTGTCGATTACTTTTGCACAAATTATTGCGTTTGAATATTCGGGCAAGTATGCTGTGCCGTTTGTGCATCTTGCTATATCGTTGATGTCTGCAAATTTTTCAACATCTTTTCCGCTATGGTAGCCGAATTTTGAGAAAATTGAGAACGGTGTTTCTTCTGTCAAAACAGAAATACTGAATTTGCCTGTGTTTAAGACCATATCGTGGGTCAAATTTTGCTTGTTAACTGCGATTGCAATTCGTTTCGGATTGTCTGTAATTTGGTTAACCGCATTGATAATGCAGGCGTTGTCTTTGTTTTCGTCCTTTGCTGACAAAAGGTACAAACCGTAGTTGATTTTGAACATTGCGTTTGTTTCTTGTTTTGTTTGAGGAATTGAAGCCCTGATTTCTTGTGCCATTGCTTCGATTTCGTCCTCTTGATGAGGCTTTAAGGTCGACATGATTTTTACAGAATGTTCGAGCATTTGTATTCCGCTCATTGTTTCGAAAATATTTGTGAAAACTTTTTCTGTAACAGGAACCCACGAACCGTTGTAAATCAAGCCAACTGTGCGGTTTTTGAGGTTGTGAGCCTTCAAGTCGAGAAGGACAGTTTCCATTGGGGTAAATATGCCAGCATTGTACGTTGCTGCTGCGATTACGATGTGGCTAAATTTGAAAGCCTCTGCAACGATGTATGAGGGGTGTGTTTTTGAAACATCGTAAATTTTTACACCTTTAATACCGAGGTCGTAAAGTCTTGAAGCAAGTGCTTCAGCGGCATTTTCTGTGTGTCCGTATATCGAGCCTGACAAAATCAATACGGAATCGATTTCCGGAGTATAAGTGCTCCATTTTTGATATTTGTCGATAAACCAATTAAGATTTTTTCTCCAAACCGGTCCGTGAAGTGGGCAAATCATTTTGATATCGATATTTGAGGCTTTTTTAAGAAGATTTTGAACCTGTGGGCCATATTTTCCGACGATGTTTGTGTAATAACGTCTTGCATCGTCGAGCCAATCTCTTTCGAAATCAACTTCGTCCGCAAAAATGTTTCCGTCCAATGTTCCGAAAGTTCCGAAAGCATCTGCCGAGAATAAAATTTTGTCTGTTACATCATAAGTCACCATAACTTCCGGCCAATGTACCATGGGGGCTAAAACGAATGAAAACGTGTGTTTACCGGTGTTCAAGGTATCGCCTTCGACGACGAGTTGAACTCTTGAATCAATGTCGAAATTGAAAAATTGTTTAATCATCACGACGGTTTTTTTGTTGCAAACCACTGTAACTTCAGGGTGTCTAAAAACGAGTTCCTGCAAGGTTGCAGAGTGGTCGGGTTCCATGTGATTTACGATGATGTAATCAAGTTTTCTTCCATCGAGTGCATATTCAAGGTTCTCAAAAAATTGCATCGAAACATTTTTGTCTACCGTGTCAATCAAGACGGTCTTTTCGTCTTTAACCAAATATGAGTTATAA
The DNA here is from genome assembly GCA_900313795.1 of uncultured bacterium. Taxonomy (GTDB): domain Bacteria; phylum Cyanobacteriota; class Vampirovibrionia; order Gastranaerophilales; family Gastranaerophilaceae; genus RUG841. The sequence goes on from OMSS01000036.1 coordinate 5,564, forward strand.
GAAGTACCACGTTCAATCGGATAGACATTTTCAAATAACGCAAGTCGTCTGTCGTTTGTGCCTACCCAAGTTATATCTTCGCTAATTTTTTTAGTGCAGTGCATATCAACCTCTTTCGTTAGTGTTTTAAGACTATTTTTTCACAAACAAAATAGATAAATAACTGCTCATTTTGGTTATTTTACAAAATTTAGTAATGATTTTTCGCAATCTTTTACGAAGGATTTGAATTTTGTCAAAACTGTTCCGTAACTCATAATTTTGTATTTTTCAGGTTGAGTAATTCTTTCGTATTTGACATCAGGTACGCCGAAAAGCATTGCGTAGACGGGTTTATAGCCGTTCGGAAGTTTTAATTCATCAACGATTGAGGGGGTGGCTTTCCAACATCTGCAAAGCAAGCCGCACCAAAGTGTTCCGACACCTAACGATTGAGCGTAAAGTTCAAAATAACTTAATGCAATTACAGGGTCAATGTCCGCACAAGGTGCATCAACAGGCGATGAAACAATAAGTGCGTGGGGTGCATTTCTGAAAACTCTGTCCTTTCCTGCCTTATACGGTTCGAGCAACATTGTTTTCATTTGCTGTGCTGTTTCTGTGTTGGGATTTTGAGCAATCATTTCTTCCATTTTTTGATAAGTAATCTTTTTGAACTTTTTCATCGATTCCATATCTTCAATGAATGTGAATGCAAGTGAATGATTGTTGCAGCCCGTCGGAATCCAAGGGAGCATGTTTTTTAATTCGTTGAGTGTCGTTCTGCTCAAATTTTCTTGTTTGAATTTTCTTATACTTTTTCTTGATTGCATAAGGTTCAAAACTGCTTCTGGTGATTGAATTTTGAAGGTTTTTAAAGATTTATCCGGATTTTTTCCGAAAATCGAAATTGCACCTGTCGGGCAAATCGCAAAGCAATGTTGGCATTTCATACATCTTTCTTCTGCTCCGTCAATGACTTTGGGTAAACCGTTTTCATCACGTTCTAAAACTTCGCACGAACAGTCTGAAATACAACGACCGCAACCAATACACTTGTTTTTATCAACCTTAAAATTCAATTTGCCCATAAATATCCCTTCTTTTTTAACAACCACGCTTTATTTTAACATATTCTCAGATTTTTTCACAGTCTTTCTACTGATTGTGAAGTATGTATTTTTCAAATGTTATTGCTAAAATTTTTTTATGAGCAGCAATTTTGATTTTCTTCAAAAAGTTGATAACGAAATTTTTAATCTCGCAAAAACAGCCGAGAAACTCTTTCGTGACGAGTATTTTGAACAATGTATCACACAAACAAGAAAACTTGCCGAACGGATAATCAGGAACGTTTTGGGCAATTCCGCCTCCGTTGAAGATAGTTTCGATGATATGCTCTACAAGTTAAAAACTGTCTCGAAAAATACGATGCGTGAACAAGAATTTATAAGCGATATGTATTTTTTGAAGAAACAGGGCAACCTCGCAACTCACGGCGAAAAAATCGAAAATAGCGGTGAAGTCGCACTCGATTGTCTCGAGCATGCTTTTGAGGCTTGCATAAATTTTGCGTACTCAAAAACAAATGATGATACGCTTAACAGACTTATTTTTGATGAAAAACTTCTCATTTTGGGTGAAAAAAATCAGAACCTTCAAGCACAATATCGAACCGAACTTGAGCGGAATGAAAATCTGCCCGATGATGACGAAGAGTTTTTGAACGACATTGAAGAAAAAAATGATGAAGATTTTTCAAAAAAACACAAAAAATCTTCAAATTTTGAAAAAAAATCTCCCAAATCGAGCAATTTTGAGAAAAAATCATCAAAAAATTATAAAAAACATAAAAAAACTCGAGAAAAAGAAGATGATTTAAACGAAAAACCACAAAAGACTTTTATGCAGAAAGTTTTGACCGCTATTGTGATTTTTTGCGTTTTAGTTTTTGGAATTTTATTTTTAATGGCAGAAGTGCCGAATTTTTTCGAAAATTTTGAGGTGAAAAATAATTTTTCTAAAACTCAAAACGAACCAAAGCCCGAAAGGCTCAAAAAAAGTCCGAAAAAACACTATTCTCCTCGCAAAAATGATTATAATAAAGACGATTTTTCGGTTACAAAAAATTTTTCAATTTAATCTCTATCGTACTAAAAAAGCCCTCAACAGAGGGCTTTTGTTTTATTTTTTGAATTAATTTTGGTGGCTTCTGATTGATTCAAGTTCCGCAAGTTCCTTTTGGAACGGAGAAAGTTTGTTTATTTTTTTGATTACTTCGGGGAATTTTTCGCAAGCGAAGTCGATTTCTTCTTCCGTCGTAAATCTGCTCAAACTCAATCTGATGCTGCCGTGAAGTGCTGTGAACGGTACGCCCATTGCTCTTAAAACATGGCTTGGGTCTAAACTTCCCGATGTGCAAGCACTGCCTGAACTTGCACAAATGCCGAGTTCATTGAGGTACAACAAAATCAATTCGCCTTCGATATATTCAAAACCGATGTTTGTTGTGTTTGGAACTCTGTTTCCCGTTGAAGAATTTAATCTTGCGTTGAAAATATTGTGCAAAATGTTTCTTTCCAATTTGTCACGCAATTTCTTTACACGTGTAAGTTCTTCGCCGAGTGAATCATAAGCCAATTCTGCAGCTTTACCTATGGCGATAATACTTGCGGTATTTTCTGTACCTGCTCGTTTTCCACGTTCCTGATGACCGCCTGTGATTAACGGTGCAAACGCCGTGCCTGCCTTGACATACAACGCTCCGATACCTTTTGGAGCGTGGAATTTGTGTCCTGAAATAGAAGCAAAATCTACTTTTGTGTTTTTAAAATCCATTTTTATTTTGCCAGCAGCCTGAACAGCATCAACAAAAACCTTCGTTTCAGGGTTCTTTTGCTTTACAAGTTCTGCAACTTTTTCGTACGGGAAAATAATACCAGTTTCGTTATTTGCTGCCATCAAAGAAACCAACGCCGTTTCCGGACGAATTGCTTCTTCGAGTTCTTTCATGTTCAAATTGCCGTCAGCATCAACTCCGAGGTAAGTCACCTTATGACCTTGTTTTTCAAGGTCTTTATAGGTGTTCAAAACACACGGGTGTTCGACTTTTGTCGTGATAATGTGTTTTTTGCCGTAACCTTGGTTTACGACCCCACGGATTGCCGTATTTGCACCTTCCGAGCCTGAACCTGTGAAGTAAATTTCCTTTTGGTCATTCGCTCCCATAAATTCTTTTACGGCTTCTCTTGCGTCTGCAATTTTTCTTCCTACTTTTCCTGCAAAATCATACATTCCTCCCGGGTTTGCGTAACTTTCAGAAAAATAGGGCAACATTTCCTCAAGGACTTTTTCGTCAACCTTGGTCGTTGCGTTGTTATCTAAATAAATTAATCTATCTGCCATTTTATACTAATATAACCTCAACGTCTTCAGAAATATGCTTTTTCAAGATTTTTTCAACATAATTCTTTGTTAATTGTGACTTTTGGCAAGCACTGCATTTGCCTGCGAATTTGATGTAAATTTTGTTTCCGTCGATATCAACAAGTTCAACGTCGCCATTGTCTTTTCGAAGTTCCGGTGCAACGTATTTTTCAATAACCTTGCTGACTTTCAAAATTTCTTGCGTTTTTGTAAGAGCTGGTTTTTCGTTTCTGACTTCCTTTAAAATCGCTTCAATAGCAGATTTGCAATGTCCACAACCACCGCCTGCTTTTGTGAATTCAGTTACTTCTTCAACTGTTTTACGTTGAAACATTGGCATACGATTTTTTCTTTTTTCTCTGCAACACATGTTTCACCGTAATAATCAGCAATCGCTGCTTCAAGTGCCTCATGACCCATTACTGAGCAGTGCATCTTCGCTGGTGGCAAGCCGCCTAATTCTTCAACGATGTCCTTATTCGTAATCTTTCTCGCTTCGTCAATGTGCATGCCGATAATCATTTCTGTTAAAATGCTCGAACTTGCAACTGCCGAACCGCAACCGAATGTTTGAAACTTCGCATCTGTGATGATTCCGTTTTCATCAACCTTCAAATAAAGTTTCAACATATCTCCACAAGTCAACGAACCTGCTTCGCCAACTGCGTCTGCATCGTCAATCATGCCCGCATTTTTTGGGTTTTTATATAAATCTGTTACTTTATCCGTGTATTCCCACATAGTTTCTCCAATCTTATACCTATATTTTAATATGAAAATAATCCGTTGATTACATTTTTTAATTATTAATTAATTTTTTCCCTGATAGATTTTGACTTTTTCTTAAATAAAATTAATAACCTATTGAATATGATTGGAAAATTTTATTTAAGTGCAAATTTTTTAATATCCTCTATTTTCAGTATTGATTTAAACCACAAAATCATTATATATATATTGTGAGGCTGAATATAGGCTCGAAAACAAGTGGTAATGCCGAAAAGGCAAATTCTAAATCAGACTGAAAACGGTACGGCTATTAAGTTTTGTTAATAATGTAACTTGACAAAACAAAAAATCGGAGGAAAGAGAGAAATGGGTTTAGCAGCAACACAAGCAAGGTACTTGGGACTAACTGCAAGAAAGACCAATGTTGAATTTGAAGGTCAACAGGTAAACCAACAAAGAACAGCATTGGCAAACCATTCAGCCAATTTATACAATCAACTTTATGCACTTAAAGTGCCGACTCCTCCGAGTGTAACAGATTATTACAAAACTGAATACAGTTACAACATCGCAGGTACGTCTTATACAATCGATGAATATACTAAAGAAGATGACGGAACATACACGATACAAGTTTCATATACCGATTATAAAGATGTTGGTTCGAAATCATTCGTTACAGGTTCTTTGACAAGAAATGCCGCTGGTACATACACAGTTCAAACGGCTAATTCTACTGAAAATTATATTCTCGACCCTGCTGCCGCTACCGAAAATGAAGCACTTGATATTGCCCAAGGCAGAAAAACTCCAGGGCTTTATGTTTCTTACAAAGATACAGAAAATAACATGACGTATTATTTTGATACCGAATGGTTGGAACAACAAGCCGACGATTATCAAGGTACTTTGAACAGATATTACATTTCAAAAGAACTCGATACAAAAACAGATACAAGAAAAAATTGCCAATTATCATTTGATAAAAACGGTTATATCGAAACAGTCATTGACCCTTCAATCACAGAAACTCCCGTAACTTGTACGGCAACGACCGAACAAGATACAGATTCTTACAACAAGGCAATGAATGACTACACTTATGACAAAGCGGCTTATGAAAAGTCTATTGCAGATATTAACGCTCAAACTGAACAAATTCAGGCACAAGACAGATCGCTCGAATTGAGATTGCGTCAATTGGATACTGAACAACAAGCGTTGATGACAGAAATGGATTCCTTAAAATCCGTTCTCGATAAAAACATTGAAAAAGTATTTAAAGTATTTGCATAGAAAAACGGGGAGAGAAAGATGTCTTACAAGAACGACAGTTTATTAGTAATTTCAAACAAGTACGGCGGTGCAAGCAGTGATGCCAAAGCAATGTTATTCCAAACTTATGACCAATTAAGAGACATGATTGTCAGCGGTTCGGCTACTGACGGTGCAGGTTTCGGTACGGCCGGTACTTGGCTTTGGAACGTAGCAAGATTTATCGCACCGAGTTCATTTATGAATGTTATGGGAGGAAGTTCTCAAATTAATATCCCCGGTACTTCATACTGGAACGCAATGCAAGGTGGAACTTCGACAGTTGATGGCGGTAACTCCTCATTCGGTATCAGCGACTTAGGGTCTTTCCCCGGATTTCCGAGTGGTGCTGCTTCTGTTATGTCAGGTTTCGGTTCATCAAATTCAGGTTACATTACAGGTGCTGCTGCTTCTGTCGCTTCAGCCGCTGACCTCGCTGGTGTAGCCGGTATTAACGCTGCCGCTTATGCTTCGGGTATGGCATCAGGTTATGGCTATGCAAACAGTTTGGTTCTCCCAGCAGCAGGTATCGTTTCAGGTTTAGGTGGTATCTTGCAAGCAATTTCCCCTTATGCAGGTGTTTATGGTATTGCAGGTACAATCGTAGGTAACTTGATGCAAGGTACAGGTAGTGCGGCACTTTCCGCTTACCAAAACGTAACTGCAAAAATTCAGGCAAATGCTGATACAATTCTTGAAAACAAAGTTAAAAACATTGAATCAGTCGTCAAAATGCTTGGCGTTCAAAACGATGTTGTTAACAAAATGTTGAAAGAAGAACTCGGATTGAATGATGGCGATACTGTTATTTTCTCAGGTTCAATTCCTGAAATCCACGAAGGTGGTACAAACTTCATCAAAATCCACAAAGTTGGTTCAATCAAGTAATTGCTTAATAAATAAAAAGAGAAGAGAGGACTTCGGTTCTCTCTTTTTTGATCAAAAAAAGCCCCTCATCTGAGGGGTAATTTTGTTTTAGGAAGGTAGGAATAAGGAATAATTTT
>OMSS01000026.1 GCA_900313795.1 uncultured bacterium
GGAATTACGGTTAAAAGAGAAGAACGTGGTGAAAACGAGCCTATTGTTCTTGGTGGTGGACCTTGTTGTTATAACCCGAAACCGATGTCTGATTTTATTGATATTTTTTCAATCGGCGACGGCGAAGATGTAACTATTGAAATTATGAATCGTTATAAGGAAATCCGTCATTTGCCAAGAGCGGAAAAAATTAAGGAACTTGCAAAAATCAAAGGCGTTTATGCTCCTGCCCTCGAAAACAAGACGGTGAAACGGATTGCGGAGTTGAACAACGACAATATGCCGATAGAAAATCCAGTTCCATATTCAAGTTCAATTCACGACAGAACTATTATCGAAATTCGCCGTGGCTGCGGAAGAATGTGTCGTTTTTGTCAACCGGGGCATGTGACTTTGCCGATTAGAGAAAGAAAGGCTGAGGATATCATCAAAGCCGTCGATAAGTCAACACAGATGACGGGTTACGACGAATATTCTCTTTTGTCTCTTTCGTCGAACGATTATACAAATATTGAGCCGGTTATTGATGAATTGTCTGAAATGCTTTGTGAACGTAAGGTTTCGGTCTCTTTGCCGAGCCAAAGAATTGACCGTTATAATGAACATTTGGCACAAATTGTTCGAGGAATAAGAAAATCAACGATTACGCTTGCTCCAGAGGCTGGAAGTCAACGTTTGCGTAACGTTATCAATAAAAATTTGTCAGAAGAACAGATTATGACGACGATTTTGAATTGTTACAGAACTGGTGCTGACAGTATAAAATTGTATTTCATTTTAGGCTTGCCGACGGAAACGAAGGAAGATTTGGAAGAAATGGCGGGTCTTTTGGGTAAAATCAGATACCGCTCGCAATTCATTAAAAAAGAAATGAATTTGCCAAATCCGCTGCGGTTGACCTGTACGGTGTCGGTTTTTGTTCCGAAACCGTTTACCCCTTTTCAGCGACATTCTCAAAATACCAATGCGGAAATTAAAGAAAAAATTTCATATCTTTTGTCACTCACGGATAAGATTAAAAACGTAAAAATTAATTATCACAATCCGTTTGTTTCAATGCTCGAAGCGGCTATGACAAGGGGCGATAAGAAGTTTGGCAAGTTGATTTATGCACTTTATAAAAAAGGTGCGTATTTGACGAGTTGGGACGAATATCTTGAATATGACCAATGGCGTGAAACTGCGGCAGAGTGCGGAATTTCGTTTGAAGAAGAAGCCTCAAAACAGTATGGAAAAGATGAGGTGCTTCCTTGGGAAGTCATCGATATGGGTATTCCGAGAAGTTGGTTTGAACAAGAATATGAAAAGGCTTTGAGGGCTGAAAATACTATCCCGTGCGAATTTAATTGTGTCAAATGCGGTGTTTGCATGAATTTTAAAACTCATAAAGTTATCGATAAAAAATATACCGCTCAAAAACACGTTGTTGAAAAAATTCCTGACGATGCAGAGATTTTTAAATATCGTTTAAAACTCACTAAAGACGGTAATTTGAGATACTTGTCGCATTTGGATTGGCAAAATACGATTTTGAAAACACTTTATCGTTCGGGCTTGAAATTGAATTTTTCAAGAGGATTTAACCCGACACCGAAAATCTCTTTGGGCATTGCACTTCCAGTGTTTGTCGAGAGTTGTACGGAGTTTGTCGATATTGAAATTTTCGATAAATTAACCGATGATGAGGTTAGAGAAAAATTGCAAAACGCTTTGCCTGACAAGATGAGACTTCTTGGGGTAAAGAAAATCGAGCGTAGCACAAAATCTGTTGATAACGTTGTCGAATGGGCGGAATATGAATTTACGCCTGTTCAAAAAGATGTTTACGACACAAAATCTTTGTTGTATGATATTACCGAAAAGATTAAATCTTCTGATGAAATTACAATCAAGAAGAAGAATAAAAAAGGTATTTTAAAAACAATAAATATTAAACCGTCCGTAAAATTAGTGACGGAGCGAAACGGCAAGTTGATTGCGGTTTTGAAAGCAGGACAAAATACGGAAATTCCATCTTTGAGACCAGATATTGCCATCGCATTGTTTGTACCGAACGTAAAATTTGACATTAAGAGAACGAAATTTTTTGACGGTTCTCTTGCAGAAATAGATTTATAAAAGGAAACAAAATGACAAAACAAATTGTAATCGCAGAACGTGACAATATTGCCGCTCTTCTTGAAAACGGCAAAGTTTCAGAATTTTTCGTAAATAAAGGTGAAATTTTCTTGAATGATGTTTACCTTGCAACGGTTGATAATATTCTCCCTAGTATTGAAGCGGCGTTTGTTGACGTTGGTTCGGATAAAATGGGATTTCTTCATGCTGATGATGTCCCTGGAAAAGGCAACCTCAAAACGAGATTGACACCGAAACAAAAATTGATAGTCCAAGTTGTAAAAGAGCCGACAGGTCACAAAGGCCCGAGAGTTACGACAGACATCAGTCTCCCCGGAAGATTTTTGGTTTTAATTCCGAAAGAAACAGGAATTAACGTAAGTAAAAAAATTGTTTCGAATAAAGAACGTGCAAGACTTAAATCAACAGTAAGTTTGATTAAACCCGTCGGTGTCGGTGTTATCATCAGAACAGAGGCAGAAGGGCAATCAGAAGCAGATATCCAAGAAGATTTGGAACTCTTGCTCGAAAAATGGAATACGATTATCACGGCGGCTGAAACGCAAGAAGCACCGAGCCTTTTATACCGTGATCAAGATTTGCTTTATAGAGTAATTAGAGAAGCGTGTACGGAAGATGTTGCAGAAATCGTTGTGGATACTCCGTTTGCGATGCAAAGAACTCAACAAATTCTCCAAAATTGGAATATGTTGAAAAATATCAAATTGTCGGTTTATAAAGGAACCGAACCTTTGTTGCAAGCGTCGGGAATTATGAAGGAAATCAAAGCAGCACTTCAAATTAAAGTTATGCTTCCTTCGGGCGGTTACTTGTTTATCCAAACAACAGAAGCACTTTCAGTTGTCGACGTAAACAGCGGTAAGTTCGTAAGTTCCGCAACTCAAGATGAAACAATCTTGAAAACAAACATTGAAGCGGCTCACGAAATTGCACGTCAATTAAGACTTCGTAACATTGGCGGTATGATTATTATCGACTTTATTGATATGCTCAACAGAAACGACAAACTCGCCGTCATGGAAGAATTTGAACTTGCCCTCGAAAGCGATAAGGCTAAACCGCAAATCGGTCAACTCTCTGACCTCGGTCTTGTCGAACTTACAAGACACAGACAAGGTCAAAGCCTTAGCGAAGTCTTTACGAAAAAATGTCCTCACTGCCAAGGTACGGGCATGATTTTTGAAGAATTTCAATTCGCATCAGCCCCTGGTGAAGGCGAACTCAAGGCTAAAGCCGCTAAGTTGAAAGTTCCTGTTCAACAACTTAAAAATAAAAACGGAAAACAAAACAATAATGTTTTCACAACAAATGTTGAACCCGTTGAACAAAATAATCAAAATAACCAAACTCAACAACCCGCTCAACAAAATCCTGTCGAAGAACAACAACAAAATGAACAAAACGACAGACAAGAAAATGGCGAAATCGTAAACAATAACGGCAATAATGGAAACAATGTCAACAATGGTAATAACCAAAATGGAAACCATCGTTTCGATAAGAAAAATCGTTTTAATAAGAAAAATCGTTTTAATAAATTCAGAAATAATAACCAATTTGGCGAAAGAAACGACCAACAAAATAACGAACAAAATAACCAACAACCTCAACAAAATCAACAAGTTAAGCCCGTTGAAAATAATGAACAACCGAAAGTTGCTGAACCTGCCGTAAAAGCAGAAAATTTTGAAAAAGTTGAAAAGGTCGAAAAAACTGAAAAATCTGTTGAAAAAACGGTCGAAATTAAGACTGAAAAGGTTGACGTAAAAAAACCTAAAAAAGAAGAAGTTGCCGAAGTTGCTGAAAAACCGAAGGCAAAAAAGACTTCAAAGAAGGCGGAAAAGGCTGAAGTCGCAGAGGTGGTTGCAGAAATTGCAGAAGAAAAGCCTAAAAAGCGTGGAAGAAAACCCAAAACGGAAGATTCGGAAGAAAAACCGAAAAAACGTGGAAGAAAACCGAAAGTAAAAAATGAAGAAGTTAGCGAATAATTTGAGTTTAATAGTTGCAAGTTTTTTGGCGAGTGCAGGTGTTGTGTTCGCCGAAGGCGACAAAGATTTTTTCGATGCGGCTGAGGGGATAACTTTGCCGACAGATGAAACAACCACTGGGGCGACTGTGCCTGCCGCACAAGCGACAGAAAATGTTGCCGAACAGGCACAACATGGTGCAAATTTTGTTGACTCTGCAAAGGAATTTTTCGCAAATTTGGGCGGAAATATCCAGCACGGATTGCAAGGTTTCACGGGCAAATTGCAAGAATTTGGCAACTTTATTGGAGAAAAATTGCAAGGAATTACTGGTGGAAATCCTCTGATTTCAAAGATTGCAGTTGCTCTCGTTCTTGTTTTGATAAGCGTTTTAATCATTGTTGTTCTTATTTTGATTGCGAAAAAATTTGTTCACAAAACGCAGTCAAATCCTTTCCAATCACAGCCTTTTGGAGACTCTGACGAGGATAATGATTTTGAACCCGTTGATGAAAACGACAATAATTATCAAGATGAAGGTTTTGTTCCTGCTGATGGAAATGACGGTGCAGTTGATGTTGGAAATCAGGCAAATCAAAAGGTTACATCTGTTGAACAGAAAACTTTGAGTGCACCTTCTGATATTTCAGGTGCAATGAAAAATTTCCTTCACGTTACGGAATAAATAACAAATTTTTAGTGAAACGGGCGGATTTATCCGTCCTTTTTTGTTTGGGTTAACGCAAAATTCTGGTATTTTTTGAGATTTTTTGCCTTAAGGCTAAGAATGACATCAAAGAGTAATCGTCACTACGAGGGCTTGTGGTAATCTAACAAAATTCCTGTCGACTAAAGCCGACCCTACTCATTTTTCGTCATATTGAGCGAAGCGAAATATCTATTTTTTGTAATACGGTTTGAAATTATTGATTTTATCAATCAAACCTTTGAATTTGCCATCAAAAGTTATACATCTGTCGTCAATATAGACCCAGCAAGGCTCTTTGACGTTTGTAACCCCAACCACAAATTCATTCAAACCATTTTCTTCAATCCATTTTGATGCGTGTTCGCTATTTCTTGTCGTAAAAATCTTTATGTCATAATTTTTTGATAAATCTCTCAAAAACTCTTTCACTCCAAACTTTATCGGCGGAATGAAGTCTTTGTCTTAATTTCCGACATAATCATTCAAAACTCCATCTAAGTCTATAAGTATTGTCTTTTTCTTTTTAATCATATTTTCTATCCTATTATTATTAATTATTATACTCATTACGTATTCATAGAACGTATATTTAATAAAAGTTTACGTATAGACTGTACGTATGCACAATGAAATATACAAACAAATAGGGAGAAATATAAAAGAAGCAAGGCTTGCAAAACATTTGACACAAGAACAGCTTGCTGTTCTCATTGGCAAAGGTTTGAATTTTGTCGGAAAGATTGAAGTTGGTTTTTCACATCCTTCATTAAATACGTTAATTGATATTTCAAAAGCATTAGACATTGATATAAAAGATTTGTTTTAATTATAAAATTACACTATTTTTAGCAAAATTTTTTGATAAATTGCTCAAAAACTCTTTCGCTCCAAACTTTATCGGCGGAATGAAGTCTTTGTCATAATTTCCGACATAATCATTCAAAACTCCATCTAAATCTATAAGTATGGTCTTTTTAGTCAATTTTTTCTCCAAATAATTGACTATCAGTCCTGTAATTTTCTATAATTATACTTCAATATTGGAATATGAGTCAAGAAACAAGACAAAAAATTGCTAATAATGTAAAAAAATACAGAGCGATAAAAAATTACAAAAGAGAAGAATTATCGTTATTGTTGGGCTTTGATAATTCATATATCAGTAAATTAGAGAGGAAATCAATTAATATCACAATTGATAAGTTAGAACAAATTGCAAACGCCTTGGAAGTCGATATAATTGATTTATTAAAGTAAGTATTTTAAAAAATTCTTCGCATAAATACGCAGAATGATGCTAAAAAAATGCAAACAGGCACACACTGACAGGGACTTTGGTTCCTCAGAAAGATATACCTGTCTTAAAACCCAGCCGACAGACTTGTCGTATTTTCAAAATTATTGCCAAAATTTATGAAAATTTTTTAACGAGAAATAGTCGACTTCAAAAGCCATTTGGTGGATAGAAGTCGACCTTACACTTTTTTCAAAAATATTACATTACTGGTTTGCCTGTAACTTTCAATAATTGTTTAATAACTTTTGGCATTTGGCAAACAAAAGAATAATTTCCTTTTGCAACGGAGCATTTTTCACAAACACAATTTAACTCGTAACATTCAAGTGCTTGTTCTGTCCAACTTTGAGTAATGGAATTTGAAATTACCCCTTGATTTTGAGCACAATAAATTTCATTTTGTTGATTAGAATATACGTTTTGTAACATATACACACCCCACTATTTGTTACCCGATTATATTCTATTATATGTTGAACAACATTTGAATACACTATTTATAGGATTTTACAAGTTCGTCCATTTTGTTCAAAACGGCGTCGTTGTAACGATTTGTCATTTTTGAAAACGGAAAAACATCAGTTTTTAACTGTTTTGAAAAAGATGCTGTCGTTTTTTGTATCAAATTTTTTGAAATTTCATCAACTTTCACGCAAAGCCCAAAGTATGGAAGGTTGTTGAAATTAATCCATTCTGCCATTTGTAAATCATTTTTTTGCAAGTCATGTCTGGAATCTAAAAATTGAATTAGAGAAACAATTTCTTTTCTGTTCAAAAGATAATCCTCGAGATTTTTTTGCCATTCACGTTGCATTTTGTCCGAAACGCTTGCATAACCGTATCCGGGCAAGTCAGCAATCACGAATTCATTGTTAATCAAAAACAGATTGATTAATCTTGTTTTTCCAGGTTTGTTGGAAGTTTTTGCAAGTCCTTTGTGGTTCGCAATAGCGTTGATAAATGACGATTTGCCCACATTCGAACGACCAATGAGTGCAAATTCGGGCAAGTTGAATGTCGGACATTCTTTAAGAGAAGGTGCGGAGGTTATGAATTTTGCTGATTTTACTTTCATTTAACATCTTCTTTTTGTATAAAACACTTGCCAAAAGCGAATAGGTTTTCGGGCTGTTATAAACATTCAAAGTCACTTCATCATCGCTGACATCGGCATGAATTGCACTTTCTCCGCCTGCAGTTGTTTCGACGTGACAAACCCTGAAAAACTTTTTACCAAACAGTTTTTCGGGTAATGACCAAAATAAATCGAATGTTTTTAAGATATCCATACAAAAAATGATACCAAAAAAGGTATCATTTTTAAAGTCTTTTTTAAAATTTCATACTTTGGAATTATGCCAATTTTGCAACACCGTTTTTGATGCAAGTTTCTTGTGCTTTTTCCAAGTTTTCCAATGCTTTTGTAAGTGCATTGAGTTCAGTTTCGATAGTTTTTTGTTCCATATCGAACTTGTTGTCTTGGTTTGTAAGGAGAATTACTTTCGGATCTTCGCTCCAGTTTTTAGAGTTTTCTGTTGCGGTAACGTCTTTGTCATAATCACCTTGGTATTGCTTGATGATTTGGTTCATTTGCATCGTTACGTTAGTTCTTTTGTCAGAGATAGATGTCAACTGTCTATTGAATTTATTAATTCTTGATTGCATTGCAAAGATATTTAATTGGTAACAAGACATTGTCATATTCTGCTCTCTTTCATTCTCTCTACTCTTATATAAAGTATTGCAAGAGAAAAAAATTGACTTTTTTGATATATAATGCGTAACAAAACTTAACAAACATCTTTCGCCCTGTTATCGTAAGGGTTTAAGAAAATTGCACATATATCATGTAGTTAATTTGCAGGCATAATATTTGCCTACATTTATAATAAGTATTTTGGGTGGAAAAAATTGCCTGTTTTCATGAAAAAATTTTTATTTTTGTGTAAACCCTTGTAAAAACTGTTCTTTAGATTTGGTTTTAAACCAACAACATCAACGTCGTTCTGAGCAAAGCGAAGAATCTTGGAAAAACGATTGCCGAAAAATAGATTCTTTGGGAAAAATCTCTCAGAATGACGACGGTTGTAACCTAAAGAGACAAAAACCCTAATCCTCAATCGATTCGACTTCGACCGAAATTTTATCTTTATACGCTCTTTCGATAGTTTGGATAAAATTATTATCCGTTTTGACCCAAGCCTGAATACCTGAGAGGATTTTGACTGGATTTTTGTCGTTTGGTGTTTGGACAACGAAAAACAGAGGGTCGTTTCCCTTAAACTCAGAAACGATGTGCTTTAAGCCCATAACGTCCTCAAATGACATTTCTTTTTTAACGTTCATCGTAACGAGGTTGATGCTGTCGATTGCTTGAACGTTATCGATTACGATTTGTCCCGAAGATTCTTCTCTCGGTTGGTATTTGCCCGTCAGAATCAATTTCTTATCGTTTGCAATCAGCGAACCGCATTTTTCCAATGTTTTATTAAACGCTACATATTCAATTTTTCCCGTCAAATCTTCGAAAACGCCCGCCTTGAGGAATTTTGTCGGGTCTTTTTTCGTCGGAATTAATCTCATTGCCGTGACCATTCCGCAAAGGGTAACTTCTTTTTCGCTATGCAACTCTGACAGGTCGCTGATATTATGGCTTGCGATGAAAGGGATTTTCTTTCTTATGCAATCAAGAGGATTCGAGGTCAAATAAAATCCCAAAATATCCTTTTCAAATTCTTGAATTTCCTTGTCTGTATACTCTTCGTTCGAGCCGTAAAGTTGGAAATTTTCAGTCATCGGGTTATCATTTCCCAACATCGAAAATAGGCTTGCTTGACCGACTTCAGCCGCTTTTGCCTCTCTATTGCAAACTGAAATCATGTTGTCGATATTGTTCATCAATTTTTTACGACAAGGTTCAAGACAAGACAGTGTACCTGTTTTGGCGAAACTTTCGAGCGATTTTTTATTGATTGCTTTTGTATTCAAACGAGTAATAAAGTCGTAGAGCGACTTAAATTCGCCGCCATTTTCTCGTTCTTCTTCAATCATTTCGCAAATCTGCAAACCCACACCTTTTAAGGAGTTTAAGCCAAAACGGATTTGATTTCCGTCGGGAGTGAAGTCGGCATTTGATTTATTGATATCTGGCGGAAGTACCTCAATGCCTCGATTTTGAGCCATTGCGATATACATTTGCGTTTTTTCCTTGTTATCCTTAACGCTAGACAAAAGTGCCGAAAAATATTCGACAGGATAATGTGCTTTGAGGTATGCAGTTTGATAGCAAACAAACGCATAAGCCGCTGAGTGTGCACGGTTAAAGCAATACTTCGCAAATTCGACCATCTGGTCAAAAATGCTTTCCGCAATTTCCTTGCTTACGTTATTTTTCGAACAACCTTCAATAAATTTTGTTTTATTTTCAAGAATGATATCGACTTTTTTCTTACCCATAGCACGACGCATCAAGTCGGCTTGTCCAAGGGTAAAACCGCCCAAATCCTGTACGATTTGCATAATCTGTTCTTGATACAAAATCGTTCCGTAAGTATCCTTCAAAATAGGCTCTAACAGAGGGTGCTCGTACGTTACAGGTTCTCTTCCGTGTTTTCTTGCGACGAAGTGCTTATCCATGCCTGTTTGCAAAGGTCCCGGACGGAAGATTGCAACTAAAGCACCCAAATCTTCGAAAACAGACGGTTTAAGTTCACTGACAAGTTTTTTCATACCAGCGGATTCAAGTTGAAAAACGCCGTCGGTGTCTGCTTTTTGGAGCAAGTCGAATGTCGGTTGGTCATCTAATGGAATTTTGTTCAAATTAAGGTCAATGCCGTGGCGTTTTTTTACCCAACGCAAGGCATTACGCATAATCGTCAAGTTCAAAAGACCCAAAAAGTCCATTTTCAACAAGCCCAAATCTTCTGAGGTTTGTTTTTCGTATTGGGTGATTAAATTTCCTTCTTTTCCTCTTTGCAAAGGAACAAGGTCGTCGAGTGGAACTTGCGAAATCACAACGCCCGCAGCGTGCATGCCCGTATTTTGTTTGATACCTTCAAGTTTCATCGCCTCATCGACGAGTTGTTTTGAGGTCAAAACTTGACCCTCAATCAGGCTGTCGCCTTCGATTTCGACATTATTGTCATAAAATTCTTTAAACTCTGGACTTTCTGCGAAAACATACGGGTGCTTTCCATCGTCAACAAAGGTGATTCCAGGGGTGTTAGGGATTAATTTTGCAATGTTGTTTGAAACTTGGAAAGGAACATTTAAAACTCTTGCAACTGCTTTGAGGGCGTTTTTTGCAGCCAAAGTACCGAAGGTGATAATCTGGCAAACCTTGTCAGCACCGTATTTTCCGACAACGTATTGGAAAACTTTTTCCCGTCCTTCAATACAAAAGTCGACGTCAATATCAGGCATGCTGATACGTTCAGGGTTCAAAAATCTTTCGAACATCAATTTGTGATAAATCGGGTCAATATCGGTAATTCCAAGTGCATAAGCGACGATTGAACCCGCCGCTGAACCACG
>OMSS01000131.1 GCA_900313795.1 uncultured bacterium
TTCCGCTCAGCCAGTTATCTGATGATGAACTCAGAAGTAGGATTGAAGAGTTGGCTGCGGGTTATTATGAGGGTAAAGACATCCCAATCGATAAAAAGGTTGAGATTGTTGAGAATGTATACAGTTCTATCAGAGGTTTCGGCATTTTGGATACTATTATGAAAGATGAATCCATAACCGAAGTGATGATTAACGGTAAAGACAATGTTTTTATTGAGGAAAAAGGTAAAGTTCACCGAATTGAACAAACTTTTGAGAGCGAAAGGCGTTTGGAAGATGTTATTCAAAGAATTGTAGGTCTTGCCGGTAGAGAAGTAAACCAAGCTAACCCGATTTGTGATACAAGGCTGCCGGATGGTTCCCGTGTAAATGTTGTACTTCCGCCAATTGCTTTATGCGGGCCTACAGTAACAATCCGTAAGTTTTCAAAAACCCCGATGACAATAGAACAACTTATCAAATACGCTGGCGGCTTACTCCCCGTAACCCAAACGACATCTGTCACTATGACAAGATTGGACAACAAGACAAACGAACGTGTTGCGATGAATTTCTCTTGGGCTAACGCAAAAACAACCGTCCTTCAAAGCGGCGACACTGTTGAATTTAGAAAGTTATATAACGAAGTCGAAAATGTTGTTACAATTCAAGGTAACATCAAGCACCCAGCAACTTTCGCCTATAAAGAAGGTATGAGATTGTCGGATATTTTAAGAAGCGAATATGAACTTTTGGAAGAGACTTTCATCAATCAGGCTGTTATCAGACGTGTTTCGGGGCAAGATAACCAAATCACAACGATTCCTGTGTTCTTGCAAGAATTTTTCTCGGGTATGAATGACCCTGTCCTTCAACCGAGAGACATTATTTCGGTTTACAAAAACACAAATTCTCAATTTGTAGATGTTTACGGCTGCATAAATATGCCCAAACACTTGACCTACAAGCCGAACATGACATTGAAAGACGTTTTGACTGATATTCAATTCATTGAATCAGATATGGCTCAAAACCACGAAAGTGCTGTCAATTACAAACACGAGCCTCAACAAGGAGAAGTTCGTTTGAATGCGACAACGCAAAACGCAAACAGATTGATTCCGACGGAAAACGTTGCCGTTGAAATTACAAGCCCTTCTGGAGACACTCAACTCTATTACCTTTATGACATAATGATTAATTCTGATAGAATTAAAAACATCGTTATCAATCCTGAAGACAAAATTTTCTTCAGAACCTTGAGAGGAAACGAAGTAATGAAAACCGTTAAAATTTCAGGCTTCGTTAAGCACCCAGGAGTTTACAGTTTTGTCGAAGGCAAAAAATTGACTGATATCATTGAAACAGCAGGTGGCTTGACATCTGATGCGGAACTTCGAGGAATTGTTTTCACAAGAGCAAGTTTGAGAAACAAACAAATCGATATTGCACTTAAAAACAATGACAAAGATATCCAAATGCTCAAAGGTAGAGTAGCAGGCGGTTTCAAGCAAGATAAAGATGACAAACAAACGAAATTGGATTTGATTAACATTCTTGAAAATTCGGAAGAGGAAATTGTTAAAAATTACACTGGTCAAATTTCTTTGAACATTGAAAAGAACGATATCAAATCAATCTCAAATGCAGATAATTTGTTTGTCCAAGATGGAGATGACATTTACATTCCGAGAATTTCAAGCCATGTCACAGTTATGGGCGAAGTTTACAACGAACAAGCATTTGTTTACAAAAAAGGAACAAAGGCAAAATACTATATCAAAAAAGTCGGCGGTTACACTCCTAACGCAAACAAATTCAGAACTTACAAGGTTAGCGTAAACGGACGAGCAAAGAAAATCGGCAAAAACGCAAAAATCGAACCGGGCGACACAATCATCGTACCTCGTAAAATTGCAGGCAATGACTGGATTGCACCTGTTTGCAGTGCATTGCAAGGTTTCGGCTCATTGTTTGTAATGATATTTGGTATTTCAAAATGGTAATCTAAAAATTACTAAAAACATATACAGCACAAGGGATAGTTTCAATTTTGATATTATCCCTTATTTTTTGTTTTTCACCATCAATGTGACAAACGCAATAGTCATTTTTTATGGAAATATTTTTTGTCTGAAAGTACATCGCCTTTGAGTTTGAGGATTTTTTGTCAAAGATAATTTGCAAAAATTCAATGAAAAATAAAATATGATTTTTGACTTTCAAGATGAAAACGTCAAATTTTCCATCATCAAGCCTACAATTTTTCGAAATCGAAACGACGTTTTTATACATATTGCCGGCATTTGCAATGATTAGACAGGTTGCAAGGACAGACAATTTTTTGTCATTGTCATAAGTCAAATGATAAACCTGTTGCTTCAAACGCAATGCGAACAACACTCCAGCGACAAAATAAGAAAAATATCCGAATTTGTTCTTTAAAGATTGCGGAGTTTTGCAAATGATATCAGCATCATAGCCAAATCCCGTACGCAATACAGAATAATTGTCATTCACTTTTAGAACATCTATTTTAAGTTTCTGACCGTTTTCAATAACTTGCAAAGCCTTTTTGAAATCTGTTGGAATTTTTAATTTAGCAGAGAGCAAATTCGCCGTCCCGCAAGGAATTACCCCAATCGGCTTATCAAATTTCATAGCAAACGGAACAACCTTGTTCACCGTGCCGTCCCCACCGACAGTGATTATCACATCTGAATTTTTTACATTGTCCTCCGAAATATCCTCAATGCCAACAATATTTAATTCAACATCTTTTCCAAGATAAAATTCTTCAATTATTTTATCAGCAGAAACGGCGTTTTTCTTGCCTGCATTGATATTTTCGACGACCAAAATTTTTTTCATAAACCAATTATAATATTAAACTCCGCAATATTCAACGATAATTAACTTGAATAGCTCGATTTAGTGCTTATAATTGACATATCGAATAGGTAAGATAAGGACAAAAAAATGAGAGTTGAAAAACAATCAACAGTATGGCAAGCGAACTCTATGGGTAAGTTTGACAAAATAAAATTGAAAATGAATAACATAATGATAGATTGCCTTTTGAGTTATCTTTCGCACAATTTTAGCAAAGAAAAACTCATCAACCTAGCAAAAATCTTTGAAAAAATTGCAGGTTCAAAAGGCGGAATTAACCACGCAAGAAGAATGCAATGGCTTTTCCAATCAGAACACCCACACCTTTATTGGTGGAAAAAGATTTTGACAGAATTGCACCCAAATTGCAGAAATAAATGGATTAAAAACTTCTTCGTAAACGGTTATTACGGTGACAATTTGAGAAAAAGAAACGTTTTCAACGAAAAACACGGATTTTTCCCTCCGACAGTATTGCTCGCAAGCATCACAAAGCGTTGTAACTTCAACTGCCAAGGCTGCTGGGCACATGAATACACGGTCGAAGAAGATTTGTCAAAAGATAAATGGAGAGAAATTTTCACAGAAGCCCGTGACGTAATGGGCATACACATTATGCCGATTGTAGGCGGCGAACCTTTTGCAAGAAAAGAATTCCTCGAACTTGCAGAAGAATTCAGTGATTGTGCGTTTATTACCTTCACAAACGGCTCGTTGATTACCGAAGAAACTGTAAAAAAATTGCAAAAATTAGGTAATGTTTTCCCGATGTTTTCTTTGAGTGGTTTAAAGGAAAACACAGACGCCGTAAGAGGCGAAGGCTGTTTTGATATGATTATGCAAAAAATGGACA
>OMSS01000144.1 GCA_900313795.1 uncultured bacterium
CGATGACAGTGTTGAACTTGCGAAAAATTTGGGTATGGAATGTAAAAATATCCCGATTAAGCCTTTGTTTGAGACTTTTGTGGACAAAGTACAAGGTCAAAAATATAACGACCTTGCGGAAGAAAATTTGCAATCACGTTTGCGTGGCATAATCTTGATGAATTATTCAAACCGCTACAATGCTCTTTTGATGGCAACAGGCAACAAATCAGAAGTCGCAACGGGTTATTGCACGCTCTATGGCGACACTTGCGGTGGTTTTTGTGTTCTTGCAGACATTTACAAAACAGATGTTTACAAGGTTGCAGAAAGAATTAACAAAGACAGAATCATCATTCCGACAAGCACAATGACAAAAGCACCATCAGCAGAACTTCGCCCTGGACAAAAAGACACGGACAGTTTGCCAGAATACGATGTTTTGGATAAAGTTATCAAATTGTATTTTGAAGAAAATATTGATGAAGAAGAAATTTGTTATATGCTCCCGAATAAGCCCGTAAAACAAATCATCAGAACGATTTTGAGGGCAGAATTTAAACGTAAACAAATGACATCGGGAGTAAAACTCTCAGACCGTTCATTCGTCTGTGACATCGATTATCCCGCAATTTAATCAGCAAGGATTTTAAAATGACAAAGAATAAAATCAAAACTTTATTAACTACAACTCTTATTTTGACGGCAATGGCCGGAACAAATGATTTTGTGGGCAATTCAGTCTATGCATCATTGATTTCGCCAAGTTCTATCGCAAGCCAAATTTCGGCAGCGGGCTATGAACCTTCCGAAATCGGATTTTATAAAGCCGCAAAAGACGGTAATTTGAAAGTTTTGAGCCTTTTTACTGAGGCAAGTGTTTTTGTCAACATGAAAGATGCGGCGAGAAAAACGCCGGTATACGTTGCAGCAGCAGCAGGACAGGCAAAAGCAGTACGATTTTTCCTTCTTTGCGGAGCGGATATTAATGCTCGAGATGAAAATATGACATCACCTTTGATGGCTGCGATTAAGGCGAAATCTTACGAGACGGCACAGGTTTTAATTGATGCAAATGCGAACCTCAAAGTCGCTGATGACAATGGTTATACCCCTTTGCACTATGCAGTTATGTATAATCAAATCGGAATAACTCAACTTATTGCGACACATTGGTGCGACATTGATGCTCAGGACAATGAGGGCAATACACCGTTATTCTACGCTGTTACAAAGGATATGGCGATTTTGCAAACCTTGCTCAATGCAGGTGCTGATAAAAATGGTTTGAACGGCAAAAACCGCACTGCTCTTCACAATGCGGTTTTGAAAAATAATATTACTAATGTTAGATTACTTCTTGATAATGGGGTGAACGTCAATATTGAAGATATTTACGGTCATACTCCGATTCATTATGCTCAAAAAGGAAGTCAGATTTATAACATGCTTCTTGAGTCAGGGGCAAGGGCTGATTAGACCCCTTTTCTCCACACAGGAATCAAGATGAGCATACAAGCGATTGCCGCTGCAATCCAGAAGTACAATGCTCCTGACCAACCGAAGTTGTCTACAAAGAAACCTGTTCCGATACCGGACAAGATTGCTCCAAGGTATCCGAACAATCCGCAGAAACCTGTCGCAGCCGAGGCAACTTTCTTTGAGCCTGATTCTACTGCACATATACCACCGACAAACATTTGCGGGCCTGCTGTGAAGAAGCCGATACCGCCAATGCAAAGGTAGTCGATAATAGTGTGAAACAAGTCAGAACCTTTGTTTTCCAAAAGTCCGAACACGCAAAGAGCAAAACCAATCAAGAATAACATTGTGACAGGCATTCTTTTTCCCTTGAAAATTTTGTCTGAAAATACGCCCGCAAGAAGCGTTCCTGCAATACCGAACAACGGAAGGAAGGTTTGTTTTTGAGTTGCAACTTCCAACGAATTGTCCTTAACGTTGTTCAAATACTTGATAATCCAGTCCTCTGTACCGCAGCGGCAGATGTAAACGAATGTGAAAGCAAATGCCAAAAGCCACATTGTCGGGTTGAGGAATACATATTTTTTCAAGATTTCAAAGAAAGTAAGTTTAGCCTCTTCGTCCTCTTCTTCAGGAGTTTCATCTTTTTTACCTTCTTTAAAAAGTTCAACATCGGGTAAGCCAATCGTGGTCGGCTTATCGTGCATGTGTGTTGCGAGGTAAATGCAAACGATTAAGTTGATGATACCGGGAACAATAAATGCAGATTGCCAACCATAATGAGCAATTAACCAACCTGCAAGCAAGAATGCAATTGTCGTTCCTAATTGGTGAGAAGTTGTCCAAAGCGACCAAACAGTTCCTCTTTCTTTGTTTGACCACCAAAAAGCCAACGATTTTGCTATTCCGGGGAATCCCATTGATTGGAACCAACCGTTTACCCCCCAAAAGAACGCCATTGCAATCAACAAAATCGGTTGACCGTGAATTGCCAAATCTCTCGGAATACAAACAGGACAAAGTGCAAAAAGAATATTCGCAATCGACGAGCAGAAAAGAGCCGTCGTGATGAATTTTCGAGCATCTGCTTTGTCCGCAATAACACCGTTGATAAACTTTCCGAACATATAAGCAAAATACAAAGCACTTCCGAGCAAACCGAGTTGCAGGTTCGAATAGCCCAAATCCGTTTCAAGAGCAGGCAATGCTGTTGCAATGTTTTTTCTTGTTAAGTGAAAAACAGTATAGCCGATAAAGCAAGAACTGAAAATGTCAATTCTTCCTTTTTTGTAAGCCTTTGCGACTTGTTCGTCATTCATTGTGACGGGAATATCCGCAGGTGCTTTAAAATAATCTACAATTTTTTTTAACATAAATGAACTCCACACAATTTAAAATTCGAATAATAGAAAAATTATCACAAAAAAGCCCCCAAATGTCGAGGGCTTTGTTAAGTAATTAAATATTATTTTTTCTCAATGAGCCAAGAACAATAATCGCAAGCAAACTAATAATAATCCCAAACCAGTCTGTAAACTTTGGCATACTAATAACAAGCGGGGGCAAAATATATGGCGCAATATGGGGAGCAATAGTATAAACAGCCGTACATATTCCAAATCTTGATGCAGTACAATATTTTTTTCCTGCTTCAATTATGCAAAGGTATATTAAAAAAGTCTTTACCGCAGACAATCCCACAAAAAGAACACAGTATGCTGGTTGCGTAACACTTTGGCTTAACGGCAAAACTAATAATGATAATCGCAAACAAAGCAGTACAACTAAAGTATATTGAACAATAGGCACTCTTTTAAAATTGAATAATTTATTAGACAAAAATGCTAAAATTAAGAGTATCGCAAAATACCAAAAGTTATGTGGTCTCCAAAATTCTTCACTCCCTGCAATATAAGTGGGTATCATATTCAAAAAAGCCAAAACTAATAATAATTTGAGAAATATTATATTTTTGAAAATATTTTCTTTA
>OMSS01000066.1 GCA_900313795.1 uncultured bacterium
TTCGCTCCAAACTTTATCGGCGGAATGAAGTCTTTGTCATAATTTCCGACATAATCATTCAAAACTCCATCTAAATCTATTAATATAGTTTTCTTCATAATTACCTCTTTTATTATCACGTTCGTGAAAGCGATAATTCAATTTTATCATTACAATCGAAATATGCAAGAGAAAAAAGAAATCATACTTAACGCATTGGCAGAGGTTGTAAGAGATTTGCGTGGAAATCGCAGTCAATTTATGTTTGCAAGCGAAAACGACATTTCAATTTCCATAGTAAGTATGGTTGAAAGAGGTTTAAAAGACCCACAATTAACAACATTAGTAAAACTTGCAGAAGCATTTGATATGAATTTGAGTGATTTTTCAAAATTGATAGAAGAAAAATTGCCTGATAATTTTAGCTTGATTGAAAAATAAGCCTTTCCTTTTGCCGTCATATTGAGCGGAGCGAAATATCTATTTTTTAGATTTATCAGAAATTCTTCGCCAGAAGGTTCAGAATGACTGCATTTTCTCACCGTCATTGCGAACGAAGCATATGCGGGGCAATCCAGTCCGAACGGAGACCTCGTCATTCTGAGGGATTTATCCCGAAGAATCTATTTTCACAAAATATTTTATTTACGAAAAATTGACGCCTGCTTCACGGGGATTTCGGCAAAAATCAGTACGATTACGATATTTCGCCCAAGCAAGACAAACGTCTGAATAATTTTCTGTATTATAAATTCTACTGATAATTTTATCGCCGTCTTGATAAAGTTCGCAGCCCAATTTATCCCCAAGATGCGTTTCTTGCAAGAATTTTATACTATACGAAATGACTTCATTATGTTCCAAAAATTCTGCCGGTGCAGTTTCAAACGAAATTCCGATGTAAGAAAGGTTGTTGACGTGATAATTAAAATCCAAGTCACGGACGGTGACTTCGTGGATTTTTTCCGAAAGTTTTTCGCCCGAAATTTCATATCTTTGTTTCACATGTTCACCAAAAACTTTTTCATCAATCAGACCAAAAGGTTTGACCAAATCCATTGATTTTATTGGTCTTCTGGTTTTTTCATCGAGCATATAGAAACAACTTTCGCCTTTTGCGACGATTTTGTCGTGACAAATTATCTCAAACTCAATGTATGTACGCATTTTAGTCGTTTCAGAAATCCAAACTTCAACGGAAAATTCCTCACTCCACATCGGCAATCTGTCCAAAATTTCGACCCTCAAGTCCGAAACAACCCAGATTATACCGTCTTTCAAAACGTCAAAAGCGGCAAGGTTATTTTTTGCACAAAATCTTGCAAAAGTTTCCTGAAAGTATTTTGCCGCAGCCATTTTGGTCATGTGATAATTAATATCCATATCGCCAAACATCAATGAATATTTTTTAGAAAATTTTTCGCTCATATTTTTCCTTTAAAATTATTTTCCGATGCAAAAATGTTCGAAAATATTGTTCAAAATGTCGTCAGTGACAACTTCTCCACGAATTTCGCCAAGTTGAAGAAGTGCTGTTTTGACATCAATCGAAATCAAGTCCTGCAATTCTTCTCTTTGCACGCCCTCAAGTGCCGCTTCGCAAGACACCAACGCCTTATCAAGGCAATTTTGTTGACGTTCGTTCGTGATAAATTCCGTTTCTTCCTCAAGATTTGAGCAGACGAGATTTTTAATCTCTTCTTTCAATTTATCAATATTTTCGCCTGTTGCTGAGGAAATATTTATGCAATCGTCAAATTTTTTGCCCGAAAGGTCAAATTTTGTGGCAATTTTCAAGCAAGGTTTGCCATTTGTGAGTTTGAAAATTTCTTTATCCACGTCAGTCATGCCCGTTTGCGAATCAAACAAGAATAAAACGGCATCGCTCTCATCGATACATTTTTTTGTAAAATCCATACCGATTTTTTCTATTTTGTCGGCTTCTTTTTCGTCACGCAAACCAGCCGTATCTATGATAGTTACAGGGATTCCGTCTATATCGAGCATTTCTCTGATTGCATCTCTTGTCGTGCCTGCCGTATCGGTTACGATTGCACGCTCGAAATTCAACAAAGCGTTGAACAGAGAGGATTTTCCAACATTTGGTTTACCTGCGATTGCAACTTTCACTCCTTGTCTCAAAACATCTGAACTTTTCGAAAATGCAGATACTTTCTTAATTTCGGCAATTACTGCTTGCATTTTTTCTTCGAGATAAGAATACTCCGGTTCTGCAACATCTTCCGGAAAATCCACTGCGGCAATGATTTTCGACAAAATATCAAAAAGCATTTGATATATTTCAGAAATTTTTTGAGAAAGTTTTCCGGACAGGTTAGACGCACTTTTGACGGCGAATTTCATCGTTTTTGCGTGAATTACGTCAGCGACTGCCTCAGCCTTTGACAAGTCCATTTTTCCGTTCAAAAAGGCTCTTTTAGTAAATTCGCCTCGTTCTGCAGGTCTTGCACCATATTTATAGGTCAATTGCAAAATTTTCTTAATAATATTAATTCCGCCGTGGCATTGGATTTCTACGGCATCTTCCCCCGTGTAACCAGACGGTGCTTTGTAGGGCAAAACGACCGCTTCATCAATCATTTCGCCTTCGTCTCTAATTTGACCGTACATAATTTTCATCGGAACAAGTTTTTTTGAGAAAATTTTTTCGCAAATTTCAAAAGATTTTCCGCCCGACATTCTGATAATGCCGATTGCACCTGTGCCAAACGGTGTTGCTATTGCACTTATTGTATCTGTTTCATAATTAATTGCCATAGTTTTTTTATATCAAAAAAATGATATTTTCTCAAATTCGTTGCCCCTTTTTTGAAAATAATATATAATCAGTGTGGTGAAAATTATGACAGATTGTATTTTTTGTAAAATAGCAAATCACGAAATTCCGACGACCCCTGTCTTTGAAAACGACAAGGTTATCGCTTTCAACGACCTCGAGCCTCAAGCACCTGTGCATATTTTGGTTATTCCGAAAAAGCACGTTGCTTCGGTCAAAGACGTTGAAGATTTGGAAATGATGAAGGATTTATTTGACGCTGTTCAAAAAATCGTGAAGGAAAAAAATATCACAGATTTCAGAACGGTTATTAATACGGGAAAAGAAGCAGGACAGAGTGTTTTTCACCTGCACATTCATATTCTTGCAGGCAGACCTTTGCTTTGGCCTCCAGGATAGGTTGAAATGGCTGAATATCTTCGTTGGTACGACAAAGACCCTGTTATTAAAGAATTTATGAACGCACTAGAACGCTTGGATCAAGAAACAGTTTCGCTTCTTGCTCAAGATTTTATCCAAACAATGATGGAAGATGAAAAAATCAGCGCTGACAGTGCGTTACAGTCGTTGATTAAAAATGTACCACCAGGCTATAACCGTTGGTACGACAAGAATTACGACCTTCATTCGTGTTTGGAAGTTCTGAAATCTCTTGATCCCGAACATCAAAAACTTGTTATTGAAAAATTCAGAGAGGCAATGTACCAACTCATTGCGACAATGTATTACGGTGAAGAAGAAGATGACAAATAACGTCCTGATTACTGGTGCTTCGAAGGGTATCGGACTTGTTATTGCTAAGCATTTTGCTGAAAATAATTTTAACGTTTTTGTTACGGCAAGAACTGCAAAAGCACTTGAAGAATTGTCTAAAATCCCCAACATCAAAGGTTTTTATCCTTGCGATTTGACGAAAGATTGCTTGTTTCTTTATCAAGAAGCAAAAAAGGCTTTGGGAAGCATTGATGTTTTGATTAACGATGCAGGCGGATATGTTTGTGCTGAAATTGAAAAAACTACGGACGAGGATATCGAAAATCTTGTGAATTTGAACATGATTGCCCCGTATAAACTTGCACGGCTTGTGATTCCCGATATGAAAAAAAATAAATTCGGCAGAATTATCAATATAGGTTCTATTTCGGGTGTAGTCGGCGAAGCGTATGCAACACTTTATTCAATGACAAAATCGTCGTTTATCGGCTTCTCAAAGGCACTTGCTCTCGAGGTTGCAGAATATGGTATCACTGTTAATACAATTCACCCCGGTTGGGTCGATACGTCCTTAATTCACTGCGATAATATGACTTTTGAAGAAGATGAATTGATGCAAACTATCCCTCAGCGAAGATATATTGAACCATCTGAAGTTGCAGAACTCGCAAGATATCTCGCAAGTCCAGCGGCGAAAGGACTTACGGGACAATCCATCAACCTTTGTGCAGGAATTTCTATGGGCTGATAAAAAATTTTGTGTTAATATAAAAAACATATTTAATCTTACAGAAAGGATTTTTATGAAAGGTATAATCTTAGCGGGCGGAGCAGGCACAAGACTTTATCCGGCATCATTGCCGATTTCGAAAATTTTGCTCTCGGTTTATGACAAACCGATGATTTATTATCCGCTCTCAACCCTTATGCTTGCTGGGATTAAGGATATTTTAATTATTACAAACCCCGCAGACCATCAAAATTTCATAAAACTTTTGGGTGACGGTAGCCAATTTGGCATCAACATCACCTACGAAATTCAATATGTTCAAAAAGGTATCGCTGACGCTTTTATTCTGGGCGAAAAATTTATCGGAAATGATAACGTTGCCTTGATTTTGGGCGATAATATTTTCCACGGCTACGGCTTCCAAACTATGCTCAAAAACGTTAAAAAACGTGAAAAAGGGGCAACAGTTTTCGGTTATACCGTAAAAGACCCCGAAAGGTTTGGCGTTGTTGAGTTTGATAAGAATAAAAAGGCTGTTTCACTTGAAGAAAAACCTAAAAAACCTAAATCAAATTATGCCGTAACAGGTTTGTATTTTTACGACAATAAAGTCGTTGAATACGCCAAAACCCTCAAACCGTCTGCAAGAGGCGAACTTGAAATTACCGATTTGAACAAAATTTACCTTGCAAATGGTGAATTGAACGTCGAAATTTTAGGTAGAGGGTTTACTTGGCTTGATACAGGAACTCACGATTCCGTTTTGCAAGCTAGCAACTTTATTCAGTCAATGGAACTTAACAAGGGCGAAAAAATTTCGTGCCTTGAAGAAGTCGCATTTTTCCAAGGTTTCATTTCAAAAGAAGAAATTTTGAAAAATATTGCACCTTACGTTGACAAAAATGAATATTATGCATACGTTAAACGTGTTGTAACAGGCAATTTATTCGGAGATGACGATTAAAATGGAATGTTTAAAAGAAAAAAATAAAGAATCTTGTGGCTGCACTTATGGTTGCCCGACAAGCGGAATGTGCTGCCAATGCGTGCGTCACCACCGCTCTAACGGCGAAATCCCAGGATGCTTTTTTCCAAAAGATGTTGAAAAAACATACGACAGGTCAATTGCAAACTTCATCAAGTGCATGACAAAATAAATCGAGGCGTCAAGTGGCAAAGAAAAAGGATAACAGACTTATCAAAAAACGCTCTTTCATTGCGACAATTTTAATCGCATTAATGTGGTGTTTTACGATTGAGCCAAACATTGTCACCGTCACTAAATACAAAGTCAAAGATGAAGCACTTAAAGGGGTCAAAATCGTCTTTGCTGGCGACTTTCACGTTAAGCCGTATCAAGAAAAACGACTCAATTATATCGTTCAAAAAATTAATGCACAAAACCCCGATATCGTCCTTCTCGTGGGCGATTACGTCAATATGCACAGCGAATTTATGAGTTATCCCGTTGCAAAAACTGCCGAGGCTCTCTCTAAAATTCACTCAAAAGCAGGTATCTATACTGTTTTAGGCAATCATGATTATTACAAAGAAGGTCAGAAAATCAAAGATGCCTTGATTGCAAACGGTATTACCGTGCTTGAAAATCGTTGCCGAAAAATTGAAGTCGGTCAAAAGACTTTCTATGTTGCGGGTATCGAAGATTTAACAACTGGTTTTCCAAACGTTATGCGTGCCTTAAAATACGCTGAACCACCCGTCATTCTTCTATCTCACCAACCTGATATTTTTCCCGAATTACCAAAAAATATCAATCTTACCCTCGCTGGTCACTTGCACGGCGGACAAGTCGCTATTCCTTTTATTGGACCGATTATCGCCCCTTCAAAATTTGGTGTAAAGTACGCTTCGGGCTATTTTGATGAAGATGGTAGAAAAATGATTGTTACTAAAGGCTTAGGTACAAGTTGTTTGCCCATTAGATTTAATTGCCCTCCAGAAATCGTCGTCGTCGAATTCGAATAATTTTTGAGGGGACATCGTCCCTTTAAGTTTGCGACTGATTGTATTTTTTTATTTTTTGTCATTAAGAGGGGACAAAGTCCTCATAATGATAATGTCTGATTTGAAGTTTTCCAAAATTTTTCGGGATAAATCCCTTAAAATGACAATAAAACATGATGACAAAGATAAATATTATTCAAAAAATTTGCTCATAGGCACATTTAAGGTTTCGGCAATTTTGATTAGTCGTTTTAAACTTGGTATTTTCTTCCCTCGTTCAATTTCCGAAAGGTAATCCGTTGAAATTCCGCATAATTCACTTAATTTTTCTTGTGTTAAATTTTGCTGTTTTCTGAATTTTCTTATATTTTGTTGAATAATTTTTGTCGTGCTATTTGTCATATAAGAAATTATGTGTTACATTATTGGTGTTTATAACAGGCAAATAGCACGGATTGGTATGAAGAAAACTATATTAATAGATTTAGATGGAGTTTTGAATGATTATGTCGGAAATTATGACAAAGACTTCATTCCGCCGATAAAGTTTGGAGCGAA
>OMSS01000043.1 GCA_900313795.1 uncultured bacterium
ATCCCAAGTATTTTAGAAGTTGGACCAACAAAATCATCTCAAATCTCTTCTACGACAAACTCAGAAAACAACAAAAATCGCCCGTTTGCATCTCCGCTGATGAAAGAAAAGACGAAAATTCATCAGAAATTTTGCAAATTTCCGACCCTTGTCCATGCCCCGACGAAAAAACTCTTAACAACGAAGTTGCGAAAATTATTCGAGAAAATATTTCAAAACTTCCCGAACACTTCCGCCTTGTAACAGTTTTGCGAGAAATTGGCGGTTTAAGTTACGACGAAATATCAAAAGCCACAGGTATCGAAATCGGTACTGTCAAATCACGCATTAACAGGGCAAGAAACAAACTTAAACTCTGCCTTGAACCCTATTTTAGCAACAACTAAGGAGACAAAATGAATACTTTAACTTGCGAACGAGTAATGATACTTTTACCCATCTATCTTGAAGGCAAAACTTCCGAATTCGAAAATTACGAAATAGAAAAACACCTCACAGAATGTCCGGAATGTATGGAAAAATACTCCACTCTTCAGGCTATATCTCAAAAAATCAAAACAAGTTTTGATTCTGTAGAAAATCAACATTTCGAAAAAGAAAAGAAATTTTTTAAAGAAAATCTATGTGCCTACCTCGACAATGAACTCTCAAACGAAGATTACTGCCTTATGACACAAATTATCCTCGAAAATGAAGAGTCCAAAAACGAAATTGGAAAAATGGCAGAATTTGACAAACATTTTCAAGCAGCACTCGAAGAAAATACCCTATTTTTTCAACAAAACTTCTGCCCCGAAGTTATTCAACAAGTCAAAAAAGACTCTCCAGAATATCAATACAAAATGTATGTCAAAGCAGCCGTAACCACAGTTGTTTTCATCTCTTTAACCTTGCTAATAGGCTATTTTTCATCACAAAAATACTTCGACGATTTCCAAAAAATGACAACCTTCTCCTTTTCACTGTCAAATCTACGGTAAAGGCTCAACACAAATCGCCATAAAATCCTTCAAACAAGGATAATATCCTTCGTTAAAAAGTTTTTCAAATCTCTGAACCGCAACGGGTGCAAGCATCTTCGCCCCATCGACATCAGAACAATAAAACTGAAAAAATCTCGCAAACAACTCCGTCGGTTGCTTCAAATACTTATTAATTCGGGCATTTCGAGAATTTAATCTGTTTCTATGTCTTTCGTAAGATTTCATTCGAATATACGCCACAAAAGCCTCGGGCATCTTCGGAAAATCATCTTCAATCGTTTTAACACTAATAGTGGTATCCATTGTAAACCAACCACCTCGGACTATCACTTTGTCATATTTTAACAAATATTTTGCACTCGAAAACCGAATATATCTATTAAAATCTTTAAATTTTTCTCCAACTTGAAAACTCGGATAATATTTTTTGATAATTTCTCGCTCAGTCTTGATTTTTTCGTTCAAATTCTCCTTCAAAGCCTTTATACGACGAGTAGTTTCGCCATTAAACACTATTAGTGTTATCTGGAACAATTCATTTTCAATCTCATCGACAATAAGTTTTTCATCGGTATCAAAAATTTTTTCCAACGAACCATGCGTTTTTGCCATATTCGGTTCAAGTTTAAAATGCACATAGTGTGCAAACTCGTGCAATAGAACGTCTTTCGCCTTATTTTCAGAAAGATTTTTTGAAACATCAATACGACTACCCGTGCAGAATCCAGCATTTCCACGGGCTTTCGTATCGAAATGAACATCGATTCCGAGATTACTCAAAAAATCGACGAATTTTTTCTTATCTACACGGTTTCTGATTTCAGCCATTTAAGATAGTCTTTATTTCCTTTAATAATAGGGGTTGCGACGATTTCAGGAAGTGCATACTCATGTCTTTCCGTAATTGCTTTTTCAACCTTTTTGAACAAACTTTCTTTCGTTTTGATAATCATCAAAAATTCTTGTCCTTCAACGACTTTGCCTTCCCATTTGTAAACAGAAACAACATTCGGAACGATGTTGATGCACGCTGCAAGTTTGCTTTCAATCAAATATTCACAAATTTCCATTGCGTTAATTTTGCTCGAAGTTGTGCAATTTACGATACAATAACCCATTTTTCCTCCTTAAATTCTTTTTTCTCCATAACATCGGATTAATAAAATAATTATAAACCGAATAAATATTTATGTCAGTCTGTTTCTTTCGATTTTAAGTTTTTGTTTAATATCACCCACTAAAGGCTCACTGTCGGATTATTTAGAATTCCAAAATTTATAAAATGAAATTGTGGTAAAAACATGGAGTGTTGTAATGAAAAAACTTTTAACAACTATAATAATGTCCTTCATTCTCGGAGTAGGCAGTGCCTATGCCGTAAATTATTCTCAAGATGAAGCAATCAACGTGACCGTTTACGAAAAAATTAACCCGTCCATCGTTTTCATAGAGGCAATCTCGGGTGACGAAGTCTCAACAGGCACAGGCATTGTCGTCGGCACTCACGGCGAAATTCTCACAAGTGCACACGTCATCGACAACGATTCCTCAATCGAAGTTCGAACTTACAAAGGTGAAGTTTACAAAGGTGAAATTCTCTACAA
Organism: uncultured bacterium; assembly: GCA_900313795.1. Taxonomy (GTDB): domain Bacteria; phylum Cyanobacteriota; class Vampirovibrionia; order Gastranaerophilales; family Gastranaerophilaceae; genus RUG841. The sequence continues at coordinate 2,588 of OMSS01000043.1, forward strand.
ACCCGAAAAAGGACACAACGACTTGATGTTAATCAAAATCAAACCGAAAGGAACACTCCCTGCCATAAAATTAGGCGACTCATCAATATTAAAAGTTGGTCAAAAAGTCCTCGCCGTCGGCAACCCATTCGGTTTCAGCGGAACACTCACCACTGGCATAATCTCAAGAATTGACTATGAAAAAAATAAAATCCAAACCGATGCCGCAATTAACCCGGGAAGTTCCGGCGGTCCAATCGTTAACGCATCAGGCGAAGTCATCGGAATCAGTCAATCTATCTACAATCCCGATAACAATCGCTCAAATATAGGCATAGGCTTCGCAATACCAGTAAACGATGTCAAAAAACTTCTAATCGCTTACGGCAAAATAAAATAGCCCAATTACTTTCTCATTTGTTGAGTTTGCTTCATCTTGATATCTAAAGCAGCATTGTGGCCCATCATATAAATCGAACACATTTTAAAATTCTTAACGTAAAATGCACAATTATCTTGCACACACAAAATAGCACTCGGTTGCCCTATCGTCATAAGCGGACAGACAGGAATACCGCCTGTTTTGTCTTTTCTTTTTTCTGCATATCGTCCTGGGTTATTAAGCATATTTACAACCTTCTTATTTTTTTAATAAATTACATTCTTCGCATCTTCTGCGTTCTTCGGGTTTATAAATTTTAGTTCTGTTGATAACTTCATCAAAATCGATTTCGTGAGCATCAAAATCAGGTCCATCAACACAAGCGAACTTAACTTTTCCACCCACAGTCAATCTGCAAGCACCGCACATGCCCGTTCCATCAACCATAATCGGGTTCATACTTGCTTCAGTCTTAATTCCTGTGCCTCTTGTTAAGTCAGCAACAGCCTTCATCATCGGCATAGGACCTACTGCGATAACGTAGTCGATTTTTTCTTTGTCCATAAGGTCTTTAAGAACTTGTGTACCGAAACCTTTGATACCCAAAGAACCGTCATCTGTTGTGATGAACAATTCTGTCGAAGCCTTTTTCATTTTGTCTTGCCAGAAAATCAAGTCCTTTGTTCTTGCACCAGAAATCATATAAACTTTGTTTCCTGCATCTTTGAAAGCCTTTGCAATCAAATAGCACGGTGCAGCACCATAACCACCTGCGATACAAACAACTGTACCGTATTTTTCAACGTGTGTCGGTTGTCCCAATGACCTGTTACGTCCAAAATCTCTTCGCCAACTTCGATTTGTGCCAATTTTGCTGTCGAATAACCAACGGCCATAAACACAATTGTTAATTCACCTTTTTCCTTGTCAACATCTGCAATCGTCAACGGAAATCTTTCGCCGTTTTCTTCAACACGAAGGATTACAAATTGTCCTGCTTTAGCATTTCTTGTGACATAAGGTGCTTCGATAGTATATTCGAATTGACCTTTACATAATTCTTTTTTAGATAATAATTTATAGCCCACTTTTAGTTCGCTCCTTGATTTCTTACTTGATTATAGCAAAAGAAAAAGCCTTTACAAGATTATTATACTACAAAAATTCTCTTTGAATAATTTAATCAAAAAAACATTTAACATGATATAATTATCCCATGAAAGCCGTTTTTGTTAGACCGAATTATCCAACTTATCTTGTAACACCTCCATTAGGCATCGGATATCTTTCTGCTTGTGCTAAAGCCGCAGGCATTGAATCTGTCATAATTGACGGTGTCAAAACAGAGATGAAGGAAGAAAAATTAATCGCAAAAATCGAAGCCCAAAACCCAGATTGGGTATGCATTACTTGTCTATCCGCTTATTTTGAAGAAGTTAAATCTGTCTCGTTAAAATTAAAAGAAAAAGGTTTCAAAGTCGTAATCGGTGGCGTTCACCCGACCTTTATGCCTTATATGACGCTTGTTGAGACAAAAGCAGACTATGTAATTTGTGGAGAAGGAGAAAAAATAATTACCGAATTCATACTACAAGGCAACAACGACGGCATAAAAGGGGTTTATTCTTTAAAAGATTTAAAAGATGAAAATACCCCATACGAAAAAGCGGAAAGAATAGAAGATTTGAACGAAATTCCTTTCCCTGACTGGGAATCTCTCCAACCCCAAACCTATCCGCACGCACCAATGGGTATGGTTGCAAAAGCCTATCCGCTTGCCGTAATGATTAGTTCAAGAGGTTGTCCTTACGGTTGCATTTACTGTGCCGGAGGAAGATTTTACGACAGAAAAGTTCGCTTCCGTTCGGCAGAAAATGTAGTTGAGGAAATGAAACTTCTCAAGTACAAATACGGCATAAAAGAAATTCAGTTTATGGATGACAATCTCATCTTGAAGCGTGAGCATGCCGTCAATCTTTGCAATTTGATTTTGAAAGAAAAATTGGACATAATTTGGTCTTGCCCGAACGGAATTCGTGCAGACAGTCTTGATTACGAACTTGCTTGTCTTATGCGAAAAGCAGGGTGTTATCTTGTAACAATCGGTATCGAGAGTGCAAACCCAGAAATTCTCAAAAAAATTCACAAGGGTGAAACGATTGAAGCGATTACGAGTGCAATTTATGCTGCCCACAGGGCTGGATTAATCATCAACGGAGCATTTTGCCTTTCTCTTCCAGGTGACACGAAAGAAACAATGAGAGAAACCATTGATTATGCGAAAAAAGTTCCTTTAGACAGAGCGTTTTTCACGATTATGGACGTCATTCCAGGGTGTGAACTTTGGCAAAAACATAAAGAAAAATATTCAAAATTCCAAACCGAAACCTCTTTTGCAAAACCGACCGTCATTCCAGAAGGCATGACGGAAGAAGAGGTAATCAAAATTCAAGAGCAGGCAATGCACGAATTTTATTTCCGCCCGAGAATTATGTATAACATTGTAAAATTAATGCGTCCGTGTCAATTCAAATACATTTTCAGCAGACTTACAAAATTCCGCCTGATAACATCGCTCATCGATTTTTTCACGAACAAAAACGATTTTTAGCCTAAAAAATATTTGCGTAACTCAAGAAATAATCGTTGATTACGCCGAATAATTTCGGGAGCAAAACAGCAAGTAAAAACGCACCCATTACAGGTTTGAATAAGAAACTGAGTTGGAAAACGTTAATTTGCGGAGCAGTTTTTGAAATGATACCCAAGATGATATCCTGTCCCAAAGTTGCGAGCAAAACAGGAGATGCAAACTGCAACCCGATATACAGAATGTTTGAGGTAATTTTAATCAAATATTCTTTGTTAATAACCTGCTCAATAGGCAATGCTTGAGCATATAACGGGCAAATGTCAAAACTTCTTATAAAAGCATTCAACATCCAATAAACCCCGCCCATATTGACAAAAATAATCAACCCGAGCAAGCCTAAAAACTTCCCCATAATTGAAACCTGTGTAGATGAAGTCGGATCAAGAACCATTGCAGATGACATACCCATTTGGGTGTTAATCATATCACCGCCTGCATCAACCACCGCAACAATACAGTATCCGATATAACCGATTATCGCCCCAAAAACGTAATTTATCGCCATATAATAAATTATCGAAGCGTTTGCAGGTGGCATTTCGGGCTTGATAATCGAAACCAAAAATACCGTGAGCAAAAAGGCAAACCCCATACGGATAGTGTTCGGCACTTCACTTCTGTTTAACAAAGGAGCAAATCGCATCATGCCCGCAACTCTCATGAAGATTAAAAATCCAGCCCCGAGCGTATTGTTTATGACAGGCAAATAAGTTGCCATTCCATCGACAAATTGCTCAATCACGGTTGAACTCCCATCGGAAAATCAAGTTCCATAAATGTCGGATTAACTTTTGCTCCCGATTTTACAATCGAGATGACATACTCATTAACGCCTTTGTCCGTGGTAATTTGCACTTTTGCATCACCGATTTTTTTTGCGGTAAAAAGCAACTGACTACCATCACCTAAATATGTCATAACCCTTTGAGCGGAAATAATGTCGGGATTATTGCTCATAACTGACTTTACAGGATTTTCGGAGATGAAAATATAATCCGTCCCTTGGTTAAATTCAAAAACTTCAGCAGCAGATGTTGAAAGACCCAAAAACATTATAAATAAAGCAGTTAAGAACTTTTTCATCTATTATCTTCCTTGAAATCTTCTTTCGTTAATACGTTTTTGTTCAATCAAGTTTGCTCTTGAAACAGGCATTTTCGAAGCAGCGTTGTACTTCAATCTGTCATTTTCCTTCAAGAACGGAGGATTACCTGCTGCATTCATCAAATCTCTTGCGTTCGGAACATTGTCGAATCTATCCATTTGCATTTCGTCAGAAAATGGCTTGATATGCTTGTAATAATCAGCATCTAGAACGTATTTTTCGTTTTTGGGAATTACGTTGAAAGAAATCTGAACGGCTTCAGTGAAAAGCCCCGAGAGCATTTTTACAAAGCCCGAACCCAAAACGAGGATTACGACGAAAACGGCAGTAATCTTAGGAGCGGCGGCGATGGTTTGTTCTTGAACCTGCGTAACCGCCTGCAAAATACCGACAACCAAACCTATCGCCGCCGCCGTCAATACACAGGGCAATGCAATAGAGAGCATCATTATAATTCCTTTTCCCATAAATTCGATTAATATTTCCATAATGAATTATCCTTTAGTTATAACTTGCCGCAAGACCGTGGACAACCAAACTCCAACCGTCAACCGCAATAAATATCAGCAGTTTGAACGGCAACGAAATAATCGTCGGCGATAACATGAACATACCTAATGCCAATAGTACGTTTGCAACAACCATATCAAGTACAATGAACGGGATATAAATAATAAATCCTATTTCAAATGCCGTTTTAAGTTCACTCAAAATAAACGCAGGAGCGACTTCCCAAATGGTGATTTCTTCAGGAGTTGCAGGAACTTTTCCCCCTCTTGATTTTTCGATGAAATACATCATATCAGTCTCTCTTGTGTTTTTCATCATAAATTCTTTCAAAGGTTTCGAACCTTCAACAACCGCTTCTACAAGCGAACCCGACTTTTGATAAGGCTCATAGCCTGCTTCCCACATACTTTGGAACACTCCGCCCATTGAATAGAACGTCATAATAATGGAAAGTCCCAAAAGTACAATCGTCGGCGGAATTGATTGAGTACCCATTGCCTGTTTCAAAAAAGAAAATACAATCGCATACCGCATAAAACTTGTCATACAAGTAAAAATAAACGGCACAAATGCGAAACAACTCATTACCAATAAGAGTTGCAATACGGGATCTAAATTTTGTATAAGCGTATTCATTGATTAAGCCTTTTTTCTTTCTTGGAATTTTTGAGGAATTTTAAACGAAAAAACCTTCTTCGCTTCATTGTTAACAACATTATTTTCATTTTTAATGTTGGCAACAACTTTTGCCAAAGGAGAGACATTTTCGTCTCCTAAAGGTTGTTCACCTTCACCCAACTTTGCAAGCATTGTGGTTGTTTCTGCATCAGAAGCCACCAAAAATCTTTCCTTGCCTGCTCTGACGACGTAAATTTGTTTCTTTGGGGTCAAACGAAGTGCATTTTCAATGCACAAACATTCTGCCGAATTATTCATCATCGTCGGTTGACAGAATTTTTTATAAGTTACAAGGCAAACCGCCAAAAAGCCTACCATTGCAAATGTATATGCCAAAAATTGAACAAAATATCCGGACATCATATCTCCTTATATATCTTCATCTTCTATGTCAAAATCTTCGTAGTTGAAGTCTTCACCGTTTGCCTGTGCGGGTGCTTGTTGATTATTTTGTGGGGCAGGTGCGGCGGGTTGCTGTTGAGGTGCTTGTCCGCCATTTTCCACAGGAGCAGCAGGTGCAGGTTGAATATCTGAATAAACTTCATCAACTCTTACTGCATACTTATCATTTATAATGACCAATTCGCCCGAGGCAACAGGTTTGTTCTCAACCTTCAACATGATTTTGTTCTCATAAAGCGAACCAACATCTACAATTACTCCCTCTGAAATCTGTTTCAATTCGCCAAGCGTAATCGTAACTTTTTCAAACTCTGCAGTAATATCAACAGGGATAACGTCCCACATCGTTTTGCCGCTATTGTTATTATTTTCCATATTTTCTCCTTCATCGTTGTCAACGCCCATAATGATTGACGTTTCGGGATTTATCATAAACTTTCTTATCCGTCCGTTCAAAGAAATCTCCATCGTTTTGATGTTGCTGTTTTCAAGGATTTGCGATTTTCCCGTGATAATTTTCACTGGCACTGTATAATCTGCAAATGAACCTAAATCAAAATTTTGTTTCTTAGGAATTTTTTGAATTTCTGGAAGCAATGGTATCGGAATTGAAATAATATACTTGCCCAATGCACCAGTCTCGTCGCTCTTTGCAATCATTGTCAAGTGAACTAGGTTCGTGTTTTCGCCATCAATCATTTCGTGTTCTTTAACAAAAAATTGCGAAATACCCTTGAAAACATTATCGTTCAATTTCGTCAAAATTGTCGCTTCAAGTTCGGTCATATTCTCAGGAACAAACGGTTCTTCGCTCTCGCCTAAACCTTTTTCCAAAATCATATCCATAAACGGAGAAGAAATTCGCATAAAAACTTCATGCTTCTTGTTCGTCTTGATTCTCGTTACAAAATATTCTTCACCAACAAATAAAACATTATCCTGCTCAGTAATTCCGACCAGTTTCAAGTCGAAATCCGTAAGCATAAACTCTCTGATTTTTTCCTTGATTCGAGTGAGCAAAACTCTCTTGAACCAATAAAAAGAGTCGTTTAAGGTATTTGAAAATTTTGAGTTATACTGAGAAACTACCACAATTTATCCCCAATGTCCGAGGGCATAATTCCCTCAAATATAGATTATATTGTTTTCTTCAAGATAACATCATTTATTTGTTGTATATATTTATTTGTTTAGTATTTTTCACAACACTTAACTCCCTCTAATGAATGTTTATAAGGATTTTTCTCAAAAAATCAAAACAAAATTTTTTAAAGAGGAAGAAACTAAAATTTTTTCATCAAATCAAGGACGGCACTCTCAAGTTCCGAAAAACTTGCCTCTAAAGCCTTTCCCCTTGCAATAAAAATCAAAGACATCGCTTTTTGCAAATTGTCTGCTGTATGATTTTTCATTGAGGAAATATAAATTTCTCTCAATCTACGCTTGATTTTATTACGTTTTACGGCTCGTTTGTGGATTTTTTTGCTCACAACAAACCCCACTTTTGTCGGAATTTTTTCGTCTGTTTTATTTTTGCCGACGTAAAGCGTTAAGAACTCGTTACTTTTGCAATTTCGGATTCTGAAAGTTGCAGAAAACGCTTTTTCATTTTTGAGCCTGTATTTTTTTTTCAACATAATAACATCAAGCAAACAAGAGGCTGTCGTCTGACAGCCTCAAATTTTTGTTAAGCTCTTTCTTTAGCAGTAATTGCTAATTTATGACGACCTTTTGCTCTTCTTCTGTTAAGAACTTCTCTACCGCCGTCAGTTGCCATTCTTGCTCTGAAACCGCTTACGTTTTGTCTTTTTCTCTTTGTTCCTTCAAGCGTACGTTTCATATTATTTCTCCTTGAAAATTCTTTTCTAAGTTATATCATAATAGACAAGACATGATTTATTGTCAAATAGAAAAATTATAAGGTAAATTATTATGAACAAAATAGGCTTTATCGGTGCTGGAAAAATGGCGACCGCAATCATTAAAGGGATTATAGACTCAAATTTTTGCAAGAGTGAAAACATTCTCGTCTCGGACGTTAACGAAGATGCTCTTAAAAAAATGCAATCAGATTTAAAAATCACTCCTGCAAAATCAAATAACGACGTTGTAAAAAATTCAGACATCATATTTTTCGCAGTCAAACCGTTCGTTTTGAAGGACGTTTTGTCGGGTGTTCAAGAAGATTTCACGGGCGATAAACTCATCGTCTCAATCGCAGCAGGCGTTTCGACAACAACAATCGAACAATTCACAAAAAACATGCCCGTAATTCGTGTTATGCCGAACACTCCAGCCTTTGTAAAAGCAGGCATGAGTGCAGTTTGCAAGGGAAAATTTGCAAAAGAAGAACACGCCGATTTGGTTTGCAAAATCATGGGCAGCCTCGGAATTGCGATTAAAGAAGATGAAAAACATATCGACGTAATTACAGCCATCAGTGGTTCCGGACCTGCTTATTTCTATTATTTCATCAACGAATTTGCAAAATCAGGTGTAAAATACGGGCTTGATGAAAAAACTGCTTTGATTTTGGCAGCACAAACGGCATTGGGTTCAGCGAAAATGGCATTAGAAACAAACACTCCGCTCGATATTTTAATCAAAAACGTAACAACTCCTGGGGGGTGCACCGAAGTCGGAAATAATATT
>OMSS01000156.1 GCA_900313795.1 uncultured bacterium
GAGTATTACACAAGTTCCTATTAAATTTGTGGGTGAAGGAGAAAAGATTGAAGACTTAGATATCTTTTATCCAAACCGTATGGCAGATCGTATCTTAGGAATGGGTGATATCGTTACGTTAGTAGAACGTGCCCAAGAAAAGATGGATCTAGAAGCAGCTGAGAAGTCTGCTCAAAAGATGCTAGATGGCAAATTTGATATGGATGATATGTTGATGCAATTTGAACAAGTCGAAAAGCTAGGGCCACTTGGTGGAATCATGAAGATGTTACCTGGTTTTTCTCAATACGCTGATATGATTGATGAATCCAAAGCGACAAGTGGTATGAAACAAACCAAAGCGATTATTCAATCGATGACGAAAGAAGAACGTCAGGCAATGAAATACGGCAATAAATCAGCTGCTTCCGACGGGACAATGACGTTTTCGCCCAATCAAATGCCCGAAGAATACAAGGGCGTTTGGTTTAAACCCTATTCCGCTTTTGAATCGGTACAAATCGACAACGGACCGAGCGTCAGCAACGTAATGTACGGCACGATTGTGGGCGGTGATACAGGAATTATCGAACATAAACGAGGCTGGGACGGAATGTATTCGGCGTATATCGGATATAATGGTTCGCACCAAAATTATAACGATGTTGGCATTTACCAAAACGGTGGGCTTTTGGGCTTGAGCGGGGTTTGGTATAAGAATAATTTCTTTACAGGTTTGACGGCGAATGTCGGCGGAGCAGCAGGCAATGCCAAAAATATGTACGGGAATGAAGAATTTGGTATGCTTTATACTGGTATTGCAAGCAAAACAGGATATAATTGGGAACTTGCGAACGGAAAATTCGTCATTCAACCGAGTTACATGATGTCCTACACTTTTGTTGATACGTTTAACTATACAAATGCAGCAGGGGTGAAAATTAACACAAATCCTCTCAATACAATCCAAATCGCACCCGGGGTAAAATTCATCGGCAATCTCAAAAACGGCTGGCAACCATACATTGGGGTACAAATGGTTTGGAACGTAATGAATAGAACAAAAATCAAAGCGAATGACGTAAGTTTGCCAGAAATGAGCATTGACCCCTATGTGCAATACGGAGTCGGCGTTCAAAAGAAAATCGGCGATAAATTTACGGGCTACGGGGAAGCAATGTTACGTGGAGGCGGAAGAAACGGCGTATCGTTAAACTTCGGCTTTAGATGGGCTTTGGGAAAAGATAAATAATTAAAATAACCCCGAGAATATCGGGGTTGTTTTTTACAAACATAACTCATACTGAACAAAAGAAGAGAGAATTTGGCAGTCCGGCAAATTTACTCGACTTTAGTCTACACTACTCCTACGTTGCTCGTAATGTCAGAAATGCTTAAAATTAGTATATTTAGTCATACAGAGTCGTTAGCCGAAATATCTATTTCTATCGAATTCATTCGAGATTCTTCGGACTTTGCAAGGCCTCAGAATAACAACAAGTAATCACCGTCATTGAGAACGAAGTGAAGCAATCCGGTGCTAATTCATTAATATTAAACTAACAATAACCTTTATAACAGGAACAAGACCTAAAAAATTCTAAAAACAAGCAATTTTTGCGAATAAAAATCGTTATTATAATTGAGGTATAAAAATGGCAGTACAAAACAATTTACAATCAACATATCAAAATTACATCGAAATGCAAAAAGCACAACAAGCGAAATTAGCAGAACAAGCGAAAGGCGTTGCAAATCCGCAAGTTCGAGAATATCTTGAAGCATCAAACAAATTGATGAATCAACTCAATCAACTTGATGAATTTGTTCTCAGCACAACGCAACAAAAAAAACCTCAAGGATTTTTCGAAAAAGTAAAATGTGCTTTTAAAAATATGTTTTCGAAATAAAAATTAAATGGCTGGAGATAAAATTCAGCCATTTTTTTTGCAAAAAAAGACCCTATGGATTTTCGCAGGGTCTTTTTAAAATTTATTCAAACTATGCAAACGGGTAATAAACCGTAAATTTGCCTTCAAGTTTCAAGTTTTCCGGTATTCCGTCCGTCAAATTCGAACCATTTCCGAGTGAAATCGAAATGTGACCAACTACGACATCTTGTTCCCAAATTACGACCGAACCAGCGGGCAAATTAGCCAATTCATCAAACTTGACCGTTGTATCTTGGATAAAGTGCTTAGCAAACTCAGCCGCTTCAGGAGCATTATTTTTTATGAATTCAACAACATCAGCAGCGGTCGAAAGTGCTTGAGGCATAACATTCGTTTCAAGATAGTCAAAACCTTTGTTCAAAACCTCGAGAACAGTGTCTATCGAATCCCCGGCAACTTCTTTTGCCTTGCCGGCAAGTTCAGCCAATTTTCCGCCAATAGCATCACTGTATGCAGCCTTCGTGCTTGTTGCATATTCTTCACGTTTTTCTTCATTTTGTTTTTGAGTAATCGCTGTATTAATTTCGTTTATGCGATTTTGCGTTTCGGAAATCGCACTTTGAGCGTTCGAAATTGCCGTCGATTTAACGTTTTGCAATTCAGCCTTTGCGTTGTCATAAGAAGCCTTTTCTTCGTACAAAGCCTGATTTTCGGTTTGAAGTTTAGCCTCAAACTCAGTTTTTTGCTGCTGAATTTCAACCAATTCTGCATCAAGTTGAGTTTTTTCTTCTTCCATTTTTGCAAGCAATTCTTTTTGATTGTTCAAATCTTCTAAAGCCGCTTGTTCTGCTTGTTCAGCCTGTGCAATTTCTTGTGAGATAGCACTGATTTGCGACTCAAGCGAACTTCTAAGCGATTCGATTTGAGCATCTTGTTCCTCATCACCAGTCAAACTACCGATTGCACTCAACTGTGATTCCAACGAACTTTTTTGCGATTTCAATGACTCTGTCGTCATCTTTGCATTTTCGTATTTAGTTTCGCAATTCGAAATCACCACATTTTGGTTGGTAATTTCTTGTCCTTTTTCCGCAATTTGCTGTTCTTTTTGGGCTAAATTCGTCTCAATTTCTCTGAATTGGTTTGCGAGTTCAACATTGACCTCTTCAAGTTTCGCCGCATAAGCATTAAATTCATCTTGAACAACCTGTTCTTGTGCCTGAATTTCTGGAGAATTTCCACTTACCGCATTAGCCAAATCTTGTTGTTGCGTAGTCAACGTCGATTCTGCACTGCTAAGTTCTGAATTCAATTCTTCAATACTCATTGAACTCAAACCGCCTGCTTGCTTGGTTGTTGCAGCATTTTTAACAGCATTTGCAGACGAAGAACCTCCACTTGCTGAAACACCTGAACTTGATGCTGCTCCGGAAGTTCCAGAAGAAGCCGATGCACCTGATGTACTCGATGCTCCACTTGACGTTGATTTTGCCTTGTTA
>OMSS01000008.1 GCA_900313795.1 uncultured bacterium
TACTTTTATCGAAAACTTATGCGAACAGTTTGTTTTCAAACCGAATGAGTCTTTAGGATACAAACTTTCGGCAAGAGCGGATAAGTTTTTAACAGGCAAATACACTGCTATAATTGCATTTTTAGGCATTATGGCAATCATTTTTTATCTAACATTTGGTCCAGTCGGCACAATTTGTTCAGACATTATGGAATACGGAATCGATTGGTTTACCGATTTGACCGAAAATGCACTCACGGCATACGGTTTGAACCCTGTCGTACAGTCATTAATCGTTGACGGTATTTTTGCAGGCGTCGGCAGTGTTTTGAGTTTCTTGCCGATTATTGTAATTTTGTTCTTCTTTTTATCGTTGATGGAAGATAGCGGTTATATGGCGAGAGTTGCGTTTGTTATGGACAAAATGCTCCGTAAAATCGGTCTTTCGGGCAGAAGTTTCGTACCGATGTTAATCGGCTTCGGCTGTTCTGTTCCTGCGATTATGGCAACGAGAACTTTACCGTCTGAAAGAGACAGAAAAATGACAATTTTCCTGACACCGTTTATGAGTTGTTCGGCGAAATTGCCAATTTATGCACTTTTCACGGCTGCATTCTTTAGCAACCATCAGGTTGAAGTCGTACTTTCATTGTACTTAATCGGTGTAATCGTCGGCATAATCACCGCTTTCATTATGAAATTTTTCTTTTTCAAAGGAGAAGCCGTTCCGTTCGTAATGGAATTGCCAAATTACAGAATGCCAGGGATTGTTAACGTTTCAAGATTGATTTACATGAAGGCGAAAGACTTCATCACGAAAGCGTTTACGGTAATTTTTGTTGCAACAATCATCATCTGGTTCTTGCAAACATTTGATGCAAGATTAAATCTTGTAACCGACTCATCGCAAAGCCTTTTGGCTAATTTGGGTAACTTTATTGTACCGATTTTCCAACCTTTGGGAATTTTGGATTGGAGAATTTCGACGGCATTTATCACAGGATTTATGGCAAAAGAAAGCGTAGTCAGCACTTTGACCGTTTTAAGCGGTGGCGACACAGAAACTTTACCGCTAATGTTTACTCATCTTACAGCGTTTGTTTTCTTAGTATTCTCTTTGCTCTATACACCTTGTGTTGCGGCGATTGCAACAGTCAGAAAAGAACTTGGCAAACGATATGCACTTTTGGTTGTCGTTATGCAATGTTCGATTGCTTGGCTCGTCGCTTTCATAACGTACCATATCGGGTTGCTTTTGATGTAAAAACATTTTTAAAACAAAAATACGGAGAAATTAATCTCCGTATTTTTTTGAATTTTAGAAAAATTTAGCCATTTATGAATTTTTGGACGGCATTTTTGATTTTTTTGACCCAACTATCGCCCATTATCGGCTTCAAATCGGGATAATCCTTCTCAAGGATTTCAAATTCTTCCTCGCTCATTTGCGTATTTTGCAATGATTTTACCATTTTTTTATAGTATTCATCTTTATATTGAGGTTTAATCATCGTGTAATAGTACAAAATGTTGTGAACCTTGTAGCGTAAGAAATCGAGGTGGAATTTTTCCCAGTTACCCGTTTCTTTGAGAATATTTTCAACAATATCGTAAATTTTTATATGGTCAAACATTCTCGTATCGTTATCAGACAAAATCGAACCTTGTCTTGAATGTCTGTAAACATAAAGTTTTTCACGGATAAAGTAAATTCTTTTTGCTGTGAAAAGTGACTTAAAAATAACCTTGTGATCTTCAAAGTCCAAACCTTCTGCGAAGTCGATATTATTGTCGTCAAAGAGTTTTTTGCGATAAAGTTTGTTCCAAACGCACATTGGGTAAGAAAATGGCGAAATATCGTCCTTGTTAAAGATTTTATCGTCCAAAATTTTCGGGAAATTTGAATCTTGGAAATACAAAAATCCCTCGTGCTTTTGAGTTTGGTCATTGAAAACATCGGGCGTAAACATTACAATATCGAGTTCTTTGTCCTGCAAGATATTATAAAGTCTTTCGTACATATTAGGCAAAATCCAATCGTCCGGGTCGACAAAGCCGATACATTCACCCGTTGCGATTTTCAAACCATCATTTCTCGCCGCACCCGTACCAGCATTGCGTTTATGGATAACAGTAATTCTATTATCTTTTTCTTTGTATTCATCAAGAATTTTTCCGCTATCATCGGTCGAACCGTCGTCTACGCAAATAATTTCAATGTCTGTCAAAGTTTGTGCAATTATGCTGTCCAACGATTGTCTCAAGTATGGTGCAACGTTATAAACAGGCAAAATTATCGAAACCTTCGGTCTTTTCTTGATATCGTCCATTATTTTTTCCTTAAAAATATCAGTTTTTTTGTAAATTTCTTCCTGAAGTTTTAACTGCTGCTTCAACATTTCATCGTAACGTTCTTCTCTGTTCGAAATTGCCTCAGCATAATGCTTTACAAGCCTTGTCTTTTCTTCTTGAACCTCTGTCAAATATCTGTTCGAAAGATAATTTTTCGTCTTTTCAACAGTCAATTTCTCAAACTTATGCTCCCTATCAATTTCACACAGTTTGAACTCTTTTTCCTTCTCAAAATCAACCCAACGACGGTCAAGTTCGTCAAGTTGCGACTGCTTTTCCTTCTCGAAATCCGACCACTGACGATCGATTTCCTTCAGCATAATTTCTTTTTCTTTGGCAAATTCCACCTTCTGACGCTCTAAATCGGCAACTTGAAGTTCATATTTTTTCCAACGTTCCTTCTCGTCAGTCAAAATGTCAGCCTGCTTCTTGTCGAGTTCCTTTTCCCTCGTCAAATTATCGATTTTGAACTTTTCCCAAGCCTTATCAAGGTCGTATTCACCCTTTTTAAGTTCCTCTTGACGAGCATTGACCTTCTGCCAAAGTTCCGCCTCTAGTTTGTTCAAATCCTGCTTTTTCTTCTCAAATTCTTCAACAAGTTCAGCCTCTTTCGCCTGCAATTCAGACTTTTTCTGCGAAGTTTCCTCTTCAAACTTGCTCCAGCGGTCTTTTTCGTCCTGAAGAATTTTGTCTTGCAACTCGTCAAGATTTTTTTCTCTATCTGCCGTATCTTGTTTGAATTTGTCCCACGCAGCGTCGATTTCAGCCTGTTTAGCCTTTGTTTCGTCCGCAAAATCTTTCCACGCTTTATCGAGTTCAATCTGCTTGTTAAGCGTTTCTATCTCAAGATTTTTCCACGCTTTGTCCAACTCTGATTGCTTTTCGGCAAATTCTTTCTCAAGTTTTTGCCAAGCCGCCGCAGATTCCGTTTTGTGCTTCTCATCATCTGCCTTGAATGCTGCCCAAGCCTTATCCAATTCAGCCTGTTTCTCTAACTTTTCAGCCTCAAATTTTTTCCATTCTTCATCAATTTGAGCAGCCTGTTTTTCCTTATCATCATTGAATTTTTGGCGTTCTTGCTCAAGCAAGACATATTGTTCTTCCTTACCTTTTTCTAACTTTTTCCATTCAACGTCCAAATCAGCCTGCTGAACCGCAAACTCTTCATTTTTCTGTTGACTTTTTTCATCAAATTCTGCCCAACGAGTCTTTTCATCTTGCAAAATCTTATCTTGCAATTCATCTAATTCCTTGAGACGTTTTTCTCGTTCAGCATCAAGTTTTTTCCACTCTTGTGCAATTTCGCCCTTTTGCTTTTCAAAATCAGCGTTTTTAGCCTTATTTTGCTTCTCAAATTCCGCATAACGATTTTTTTCGTCCTGCAAAATTTTCGCCTGCAATTTATCTAATTCCGCAAGTTTCGCCTTTTTATTTTTTTCAAAATCTTTCCAAAGTTTATCGAGTTCAGTCTTTGATTTCTTTAAATCCGCACTATTTTTGGCATTTTCAGACTTTTCTCTTTCAAATTCAGAACGCTCTTTGTCAATTTCACCGAGCCAAATTTCCTTTTCCTTCAAAAAGTCTCGTTTTTTGCCTTCCAATTCATCAAAATCACGCTTGAACACTTTCTTTGCATGCTCAACATAAGCCGAACCAAGAGTTTCTTGATTAAAGAAATACTTAATAATTTCATCATAAGAACGTTTTTTGATTTCGCAAAAATGAGGATAATAACGACTCTTTATCAACGTATCGTCAATATCCGTCGTATCAAGGGTTTTGAAGAATTTTTGCATTCTGAAAAAATATTCTTTTTGATAACGACTATTGATAATCAAGCAGCGGTAAAACAAATCATGGATTATCGTATTCAACAATGTCGATTTTATCTTTTCAAAATATTTTTGTTTTTTCAAAATATCATAAGTCAAAGATGCCATATCCACACGGTCTTTGACGTTTTTATCAGTTCGTGTCATCGTCGAATTTTGGTTATTTATTCGATAAGAATACAAAAATTCCTTGAGCAGAACGACTTTTTTCGCCTGAGTATAAACCTCATAAAAATACGGCAAATCCTCGTAAATAAAGCCTTCTTGGAACTTCACTCCGAGTTTTTTCAAAAATTTCGTACGATAAATTTTATTCCAAACAGAAACGTTAATCTCTGTTATAAAATCGACCGTATCCTCGTGAGTAAAAGGTTTTTCGGCAAATTTGTCGTCAAAACATTCAAGTGCAAAATAAGCATCGTCCTTATAAGTTTTGACTTTATCGTCAAAAACTTTCGCCTGACACATCACCATATCGGCGTTTTGAGACTTTTTATACATTTTTTCAAACATATCAAGGTCAACAAAATCGTCCGCATCAACAAATCCGATATATTCCCCCGAAACGCTCTCAAGTGCTACGTTTCTTGCTCTCGATTGTCCGGAAGTTTCATCAAAATTGATAATCTTTATCCGCTTATCTTTTTTAGCAAAATTTTGCAAAATCTTGAGCGATTTATCCTTCGAATTATCGTTAACACAAATAATCTCAATGTCCTCAAGCGTTTGATTTACAAGCGAATTCAAACATTCTTCAAGATACAAATCAGCATTATAAACAGGGGTGATTATCGAAATTTTCGGGGATTTTTTCTTAGCCATTATTTACCCCCCATTCATCAATTTTTGCTTGCAATTTCGCAATTCTTTCCTCATAATCGCCCTTAATTTGCTCAATCATATCTTCATAAATTTTTTGTGTTTCAAATTTTATTCTCAATTTATCGCTTCGAAGTTCATCTTCAGTCTTTTTTGCCCGAACATAAGTATCACACAAAGTTCTCGTGAAATCATCGTACTTCATCTCGATACAATTACAATATTCCTTGTAACAGTAGCATTTCGAGAGTTTTTCCATATCAACACCATCTAAATCAAGATTTTTGAAAAGTTTTTTCATCAAGAAGAAAAATTCCTTCCGATATCTTGCCTCAACAAGCGTAAATCTGTGGAACAAATCGTCGATAACCCAAGCAGCCGTCTGCGTTTTAATCTCGTCAAAATACGGAAGTTTTTTAAACATTTCATACGCCAACGCCATCATTTCCGGACGGTCAAGAACTTTATTTCCGATTTTCGACATCGTCGAACCGTTTCGGTTAACCCTATAAAAATAACCATAATCACGAATCAATGTGATTCTCTTCGCCTTAAACCAAACTTCATAAAAGAAAGGCATATCTTCATAAATGAAAAATTCTGGAAATCTGATTTTATTTTCATTCATAAAATCAAGACGATAGATTTTATTCCACAGAGCGACGTTTATACAGCCCGTGAGCAGACTTTTTGTATCTTCATGACTAAATACACGGTTGTCCAAATCAGACGGCATTAAACTCAAGTTATAGTACGCATTTTTGAAATCGCACTCTTGCAACAATTCATTAAACAAAGCCGCTGCACAGCAAGTAACTTCGGCGTTATTTTTTTCAGCATTTTCGTACAATTTCTCGAACATTGTCGGCTCAACCCAGTCGTCACCGTCCACAAATCCTATATATTTACCCCTTGCAATGTCTATTCCTCGATTTCGAGCAAAAGCCTGACCTTTACTTTCCTTATAGGACAAAATCCTTATTCTGTCGTCTTTTGAGGCATATTCCTTAGCCGTTTCGAGCGAATAATCCGACGAACCGTCGTTAATACAAATCAACTCAATGTCTGAAAGCGTCTGATTAAGCACACTTTCTATCGCAACTCGCATATAGAGTTCGACATTAAAAAGCGACATTATAACGGAAACTTTGACCTCTCGTTCGGGATTTTTGTTTTCAAACACTTCGATTAGGTCTGAGTTTGATTGTTTGGGCATTTCAATATTTTCGGGCTGAACTAGTTGTTCGGCTTGCGAAATATTTTCAGATTGAGAAATATTTTCTTGTTGCTCAAAAGTTTCGGCAACTTTAACCTCTTTCGGCTGAACGGTTTTTTTTGCAACCGATTTAACCGTTACCTTTTTATTTTTTGCCTTTTTTGTTTTATTTTCCACTTTTGATTTTTGGGTGACGGATTTTTTCATTATTTAACCGCATCTTCCCAATCTTCAAGTTCCGTATACATAAACGGGAACTCGCATCTGAATTTCAGCCATGGTATAACTACGACCATTTTGTTTGTTTCGTACCACCAATCTAAGATTTTCGGGCGTTTTTTTACACAAAAATGGAATTTACCGATTTTGAACGTATAAACTTTCGGATTCATGTGCAAAATCTGCATAACCTTATGTTTACACTGTTCGATGAAAAATTCTTTTTTGTAATGAAAATAGTCGTTTTCCCTTACAAGCCTTATGTTTCTATAAGTATAAGGGTATTTTTCTTTAAATTTTTCGTCCTCAAGTGTGTCGTGGTCAATATCGAGCCAAAACTTCCGCCATCTGTCATAATAATACTTTTTGTATCTATTTTGGATAACTTGATAACGATATCGCATATCTTTGAATTTTTTTCTCAAAAAATATGCTTTAACTTCGTCAAAATAGTCCGTTTTTCGGAGGTTATTGAGCATTTTGTTAACTACAAAGAAAATATCCGTAAAATTCTTATCCCCTTTTGCAACAATCGAATTTGCCCTGTTGACACGGTAATAGTACAGATAATCACGGACAATCGTTACTTTATCCATATCAAAATAAATATCCGTAAAGAACGGCCCGTCCTCAAAAATGTATCCATCAGGGAATCTCGCCTGTTTTTCTTCAAGAAAACTTCTGAGGTAAAGTTTATTCCAAGCCATTACGCAAAAATCTTGGAAAAAATCCTTCGTATCATGGTGTGTAAACGCTCTATTATCAAGTTCTTTCGGGAAATAGCCCAACGTATAATAGGGGTCATCATCAAAAACTGTATTCGTCGAATCGTCGAGTTTGTGAACGGCACAAATGACCATTTGCGAGTTGAAATGCTCGGCGTTGTAATACATCAACTCATACATCGTCGGTTCGATATAATCGTCAGAATCAACAAATCCGATGTATTTGCCCGTGGCATAAGGCATGCCCGTATTTCTCGCAGCAGACAAACCGCCATTTTTTCGGTTAACGATTTTTATTCTTGAATCTTTTTTTGCATATTCGGCAAGAACTTTATCCGAGCCATCGGTCGAACCGTCGTTAACGCAAATGATTTCAATATCCTTCAAAGTCTGTGATATTATGCTGTCCAAACATTTTGCGAGATATCTTTTTACGTTATAAATCGGTACGATTACCGAAACTTTGATATCAGAATTTGCCATTTTTCTGCTCCGATTTATTTTCCGTCTTTGTTTCCAAACGTTTTATTAAATCTTTTTTGAAGTTTTTGTTGAATATCCTTGATACGTCTGTCGGTCGTTTCGTGAATGTTGATAAACTTTTTGAACGGTTTGATTTTCGATTCGTAAAAATCCAGGAACAATTTCAACTCGTCCTCATTTCTTCGAGCCGCTTCGTCCATTTGTGCCATCATTTCTGCTTTTTCTTCCTCTTTGGCGTGTTCAATTTCGCCCTTGAAGAAATCTGCTTGAGATTCAAGTTTTTGTCTTACGATGTCCTCATGGTCGTTCCAAAATTTCTTGATGCGACCTTCGTAATAATTTTTCATTTCCTCAAGTTTTGCAGCAAGATTTTGCTCGTGCCAAGAATTCATCTCCGCAATTCTTTCTTCATAATTTTCTTTCAACTTTTTAGCGTCAGAAAATTTATCCAATTCTTGTTGGAAATATTGTGCCTGAGTTTCAAGTTTTTGTCTTACGACATCATCGTGCCAAGCCTCTGTATCCGCCTTGCCGTTTGCATAAGCCTCATCTGCCGTTCTTTGCATTTCTCGTTTAAAATACTCTTCCGTCTCGTGCAATTTCGTACGCAAATTGTTCTCGTGCCAAGCATTTATCTCGTTTATTCTATCTTCAAATTCTTGTCTGATTTGACCGTAAAGATTTTCGGTATAATCTTGTTTTTCCTTTTTATACTTCAAAATTAACTCGATTTTTTCTTCGTCAAAATCAGTTCTCGCCTTGATATAACAGTCGTTGATTCTTTTTTGGCAATCAGCCTCATAAGAAACCTTCAAGGCTTCTTCTTTTTGGTTATAAAGTCTGATGTTTTCGACTTCTCTATTCTTCAAATCTTTTTCATAAGCCAATTTAAGATCTGAAATTATTTCCTCATAAGCGTTTCTGACAACTTCGGTCTGTGCCTTAATCGCTTCTTCGAAAAATCTTCGAAGTCCGTCAGATTTCATATTCATCAACTCTTTGACCTGTTCGGCGTGTTGTGCAGTGATGAATTTCAACGTACTATCGTTATGGTCGACTTTTTCGTCAACCTGTCTGAGATATTCATAAAGTTCTTTATATTCGTTATTTTTTTCTTCTGCCATGAAATTCTCCCACTAACGTCGAATTATCCTTATTTTATAATATTTCACAAAAAAATACAATTTATATTTAAAAGTTATCGATTTGATGATTTTTTAGAGAAAAATATGCTAAAATATTCAAACAATTATCAAAAAATGAGGATTTTTTATGAAAAAAGCAACAGAATATTTTATGCAAGGTTACTCCTGCTCAGAATCAATCGTCAAAGCAGCAATCGAAAAAGGTTTGGTCAACGAAAACATTCTTCCTTTAGCATCACCGTTTTCAGGCGGACTTTCATCAGGCTGTCTTTGCGGTGCAGTTGCTGGTATGCAACTTGTTTTCGGTTCAATGTTCGGACGTGATGACAAAGACAGAAACGGTATGATTGCCCGTAAACTTGCAAAAAAATCAATTGAAATGTTCAAAGAAAAAAACAAATACACCTGCTGCAAAGCACTCACAGCAGGCTATGATATAGCTTCACCCGAACGTAAACAACATTGCGTAAAAATGGTTGAAACCTGTGCCGAAATAGTTGAAGAATTAATTAAACAGCCAGTCGCATAACCTTTTTGGCTCGCAACTGACTGATTAAATTTTATCAAAACGGATATTAGAACGTATCCGTTATTTCTTTGCCTGCTTCGTCCTCTTCGACTACGAGTTCGCCCTTTTCGGCACGTCTGTTTTGTCTATATCCAAAAAACGCATAAATCAAAATACCTGCAACAATCCACAACGGGAACAATGTTGCTGATGTCGTAAGAGTTTTTGCCGCTTCGATAATCAAATAAATACAGAACAAAATTCCGAAAATCGGCAACCACGGGCAGAATGGAACTTTGAACGCTCTTTCTCTGTCGGGTTCTGTTTGTCTCAAAATTATAATTCCGAGACAAACAATGATGAACGAGCCGAATGTACCGAAAATACAGAGTTCTGCGGCAACGTGTGCGTCAATAAAAATACAGCCCAACATTACCAAAATCGTCGTCCACCAGATAATCTTGTGCGGCGTTTTATAAACAGGGTGAATTTTTTGCAGCGATTTCGGGAAGAAATTATCTCTCGTCATTGCATACAAAACTCTCGTTGTGCCGTATTGGAACACCAAAAGCACTGATGTTAATCCAGCCAACGAACCGATTGAAATCCAACCTGCAATCCAATCTTGGTGAATTAACCTTACGGCGTGTGCAATCGGTGCTAACGATTCAATTTGACCGTAATGTTCAACAGGAATAATACCCGTAAACACAATCGCAATCAATCCGTACAAAATCGAACAAATTACGAGCGAACCGACAATCCCTATTGGCAAGTTCTTTTGAGGATTTTTTGTTTCCTCTGCCGCAGTCGAAATTGCATCAAAACCAATGTACGCATAAAAAATAATAAACGTACTCAAAATAATTCCGCCAAATCCAGCAGGAGCAAAAGTTGACCAATCGCCGGTCGCAACTTGTGCCAAGCCCCAATGTTCAGGCTTAACATAACACATACCTACTGCAACGAACATTAAAATTACCAAAAGTTTGATAACTACCATTAACGCTGCCGTTTTAGCAGATTCCTTCATTCCTCTGTAAAGAATAAATCCCAAAACTAAAACTATTAACAACGCCGGAACGTTCACGCTTATCGGAATTCCGAAAACGTGTGGTATCGCTTGATTAGGGTCAATTCCGGCTTTATTACACTTGTCGATTGCACTGACGGCATCATTTACAAGCCAAACTGGCGGATTCGTAACCCAAGTCGGCAAAACGTGGTTGAAACCTTGCAAAAATTGAAGCAAATATTCCGTCCAACTAACCGCCGTTGTAATGTTTCCGATTGCATAAGCAAACACCAAAATCCAGCCCATTATCCATGCCGCAAACTCACCCATTGTCGCATAAGTGTACGTATAAGCACTTCCAGCAACAGGTATCATTGAGGCAAATTCCGCATAACAAAGTGCAGGACATACGCAAACCAAAGCAGCCAAAACGATTGAAATCACAACCGAAGGACCAGCCCCGATTTGACCGTGACTACCGCAAATTGCAGGTCCAATCATTACGAAAATGCCCGCACCGATAATTGCACTGATTCCCAAAATAATAAGGTCAAACGCACTCAACGTCTTTTTCAAGCCGTGACTTTGTGAACGAGCAATTAACTCGTCCATATTTGCGGTTTTACCCATATTTTTCAGTATTTCATGTATTGATTTAATCATCATCTTCATTTCTCAAAATTGTTTGTGCAGTTCCTTCAGCCTCTGCCTTTCGGTTCATTCTGTAACCGTATGCCAAATAAATTCCCACACCGAGTAACAACCAAGCAGGGAAAAGCATCGCAGATGTCGCAAGTTGCGGAATCGCTCTTACAATTAAGTATGTGCAAAATCCTATTCCGATTAACGGCAACCACGGGCAGAAAGGCACTCTAAAAGGTCTTTGCAAATTCGGATTTGTCCTTCTCATAATCAAAACTCCGATGCTTACCATAATGAAGCAAGCCAACGTTCCGAAAATACAAAGTTCTGCTGCAACGTGTGCGTCCATAAAAATACAACCTAACATAACAACAATCGTCGTTATCCAAGTCGTGACGTGAGGTGTCTTGTGAACAGGGTGAATTTTTTGCAACGATTTCGGCAAGAAATTATCTCTCGTCATCGCATACAAAATTCTCGTATTTCCATATTGGAAAACCAATAAAGCAGACGTCAAGCCTGCCAAAGCACCTAACGAAATCCAAGTTGCAATCCACGGTTGATTAATTAATCTTACCGCATGTGCAATCGGTGCAAGAATATCCACCTCTCCGTATTGCGAAACGGGAATAATGCCCGTAAATACGATTGCAACCAATCCATACAAAATCGAACAAACAATCAAAGAACCTAAAAGTCCGATAGGCAAGTTCTTTTGAGGATTTTTTGTTTCCTCTGCCGCTGTCGAAATCGTATCAAAACCTATATAAGCATAGAAAATAATAAATGCACTCAAAACAATGCTGTCAAATCCCCCGGGGGCAACCGTTTTCATATCGATTCCGCTCAAAGAAATACCCCAATTTGCAGGATTTACAAAGCACATACCAACCGCAACAAATATGAAAATTACGGCAAGTTTAATAACAACCATAAGTGCAGTCGCTTTGGTCGATTCTTTCATACCTTTCAACAAAATTAAACCCAAAACAAATACGATAAATACCGCCGGAAGGTTCATACTGAAAGGCATACCGAAAATATAAGGAAGTTGTGTATGAGGGTCAAGATTTAATTCCTTACATTTTGCCAATGCACTCGGAATATCGTTGATAAGCCACATTGGCGGGTTTGTAAGCCAAGTCGGAAGATATTTGTCAAATCCTTGCAAGAATTGGAGCAAATACTCTGTCCAACTAACCGCAATCGTGATATCCCCGATTGCATACTCAAGCATCAAAATCCAACCCATTATCCATGCCGCAAACTCACCCATTGTTGCATAAGTGTATGTGTAGGCACTTCCCGAAACAGGTATCATTGAGGCAAATTCCGCATAACAAAGTGCAGGACAGATACAAACCGATGCTGCAAGCAAAATCGATAACACAACCGAAGGCCCTGCTCCAATGTTTCCATGACTTCCGCAAACTGCAGGTCCTATCATTACGAAAATTCCGCAACCAATAATTGCCCCAATTCCAAGAACAATAAGGTCAAACGCACTCAACGTCTTATTGAACGTATTGCTCTCAGCCTTCGCAACCAATTCCTCGGTCTTTACGGTTTTGCATATATTGGAAAAAAATGTCTTAATCTTACTGTCCGCCATTTTCTTCCCCTTGTGTTTTTTCCATAAATCTTTGCTTTAACATCTTATCTTTTTCTTCTGCATTTCTGTGTTGTCTGTATCCGTAAACAGTATAAATCAACGCTCCGCCAAGCAACCACAACGGGAAAAGAAACGAAGCCTTCTCAAGTTGCGGCAAAGACTGAATCATCAACAACGCACTGACAATAATTCCCAAAATCGGAAATAACGGATAAAAAGGAACTCTGAACGGTCTGTTAATGTGCGGGTGTGTCTTTCTCAAAATAATGATTTCCAAACAAACCAACACAAAACAAGTCAATGTTCCACAAATCGCAAGTTGAGTTGCGACGCTCATATCAATAAACATGCCCGAAACGATTATGACAATCGCCGAAAGCCAAATAATTACAGCAGGCGTTTTGTATTTCGGGTGACGTTTTTTCAAAATTTTCGGCAAGAAATTATCTTTTGCCATTGCATACAAAATTCTCGAATTTGCGTACTGCAAGACCAAAAGCACCGAAGTTAATCCAGCCAAAGCACCAAGCGAAATCCAACCTGCAATCCAATCTTGATGAATTAATCTTGAAACATAGGCTAAAGGTGCATGAATATTGACCGTTGCATAGTCAGAGACAGGAACAATTCCAGTAAATACCGCCGCAACGCCCGCATAAACCAATGCCGCAATCAAAAGTGTACCGATAATCCCTATCGGCAAGTCTTTTTGCGGATTTTTCGACTCACCGGCCGTAGTCCCAAGTGCATCAAAACCTAAATATGCGTAAACAATAATAAACGCACCGATTGTAATGCCCTCAAACCCGTTCGGAGCAAATTCCGCAAAGTTATGACCCCAATTATCAGGTTGAACATAAAACATTCCAACCCCGATAAATAAAAAGATGACGAGCATTTTGATTATAACCATCAAAGTTGCCGTCCTTTTTGACTCAAGCGTTCCTCTTGTCAAAATAATTGCCATAACAATCATAATGAAAATTGCAGGAAGGTTAAACGCTATCGGAATACCGAAAACATGCGGTATTTGCACGTTTGGGTCAAGTCCGACCGCTTGATATTTCAAAACAGCAGTCCCATAATCGTGAATTAACCACAACGGTGGGTGGACAAGCCAATCCGGCAAAACATGCGAAAATCCTTCCAAAAACTGGAAGAAATATCCCGACCACGCTGCCGACACCGTAACGTTGCTGATTGCATATTCCAAAACCAATACCGTTCCCATTATCCAAGCAGGAAATTCTCCCAACGTTGAATATGTATAGGTATAAGAACTGCCCGAATCAGGAATCGTCGATGCGAATTCCGCAAAACAAAATGCAGGAAATATGCACGCTAAAGCACCCAAAAACACCGAAAATACAAGTGCAGGCCCTGCTCCGACATGCTCTGCATTTCCGCAAGCAGCCTCTCCGACCATAACAAATATGCCCGAACCAATGACCGCACTAATTCCCAAAATAAGAATGTCTGTCCAGTTCAAAGTTTTTGCAAGTGAGTCGGTATTTGAGCGAGCAATAATTTCATCGGGCGAACGCCTTTTGAAAATATTTGCCAGAAACCCGAGGGGTACTTTTTCCATTTTTAGCCTTTATTTTTTAATAACGGGAAGCCGAGAACCTCTCTTTGCTCAACATATAACCGAGCAACAGCCGACGCTAACTTTCTTATTCTGTTGATGAAATTCATACGTTCATCTTTGCCGATTACACCTCTTGCATCAAGCAAATTGAATGTATGTGAACATTTCAAAACATAATCATAAGCAGGAAGCACCAACTTTGCAGCCATACAATCTTCTGCTTCTTCTTTGAAAATATCAAACAATTTGAAAAGTCTTTCTGAGTTTGAATATTCAAAGTTATATTTCGACATTTCTATTTCATTTTGAAGGAAAATTTCCCCGTATTTTAATTTATCATTCCACATGACATCGTAAACCGAATCAACGTTTTGGAGATACATCGCAATTCTTTCAAGACCGTATGTAAGTTCCAAAGCAACCGGTTTGACTTCGACACCGCCAACTTGCTGAAAATATGTAAATTGAGTAATTTCCATACCATCAAGCCATACTTCCCAGCCGACACCAGCCGCACCCAATGTAGGTGATTCCCAGTTATCTTCTACAAATCTGACATCATGCTTTGTTAAGTCAATTCCCATTGCCTCAAGACTTCGGAGGTAAACCTCTTGAGCATCTTCAGGTGACGGTTTCAAAATAACCTGATATTGATAATAATGTCCGAGTCGGTTCGGATTTTCGCCATATCGAGAGTCCGTAGGACGACGGCAAGGTTCAATCATCGCCGTGTGCCAAGGTTCAGGGCCTAATGAACGCAAAAATGTTGCTGGATTCATTGTGCTTGCACCTTTTTCGATATCATAAGGTTGCTGAATAATACAACCGTAATCCGACCAATATTTTGATAAATTTAAAACTAATTCTTGAAAAGTGAGTCCCAAAACTTAATTCCTTTTTTGATTGTCGTTTATAATTGTACGGCGAACACTCAAAAATTACAATCTTTATTTTAACAATTTTACATTTTCAAATATATCAACGTCCACAGCGACAATCTCTCAGCCCAAATCACAACAATGACAAGATTTTTCATCTCAAAAAAATCTTCTTAAATGTTACAGAAAAATTTATTTTACAAACAATCTTTCCAAAAAACGAACAAATCGAACGATTTTATGTTCGGTATCTTTAGTGATTGAATCGACCAAAATCGTTGTAACGTTTGCATTTTGACCGCACAAAATATCCGTAAGCGGTCTATCGCCAATCATCACGGCTTCATCGACCGATTTTCCGATTCTGTTCAAATAATCGAGCATAACTTTCGTATCGGGTTTACGGGCATGAGAAATAACCTCAAAGTCAGTTACCGAGCGGACTTTGTCGATATAATTTTGATTTGTATTATTACTCAAAACGACCACGGTGAAATCCTGTTGCAATTTTTTGAGCAACTCTTTAGTTTTGGGCAAATAATCGCCTGATTTTGACGGCATCAAGGTCGAATCGAGGTCAAACATCAAGACAGATTTTCCCTCTGATTTAAGAGCGTCAAAGTCAATATCTTCAAGGCTTTCAACGTTGTAATCAGGTTTTACTAACATCTTTCGTTTTTTATCCCCACTGTTCTTGCGAGTGCATATTTAGTGTCTTTCGGCACTCTTTCAAACTCAATCCAAGATGTATCATTTGTATTTGAAAAATCTTTTTCTTCTTCGGTATTAAAATCGACCACTTTCAAAACTTTTGTCGTAAAAAGTTCGTCAGGAGAAATAATTTCGATTTCATCGCCGACATAAAATTTATTTTTTGTCAAAACTTTTTGCATACCGTCTCTGTTTTCATTCAAAAACATGCAGAGGAAATCCGCTCCTGCCAAGCCTTTTGAGATATCGTAACTATATCCGTCGCTATCCGGTTTAGCAACATAAAATCCTGTCGTATAGCCACGGTTGCCGATTTTTGCTAGTTGATTAAGGTTTTCTTTTTCACTTTGTTTTCCCGTTTCGAAGTAT
The DNA here is from genome assembly GCA_900313795.1 of uncultured bacterium. Taxonomy (GTDB): domain Bacteria; phylum Cyanobacteriota; class Vampirovibrionia; order Gastranaerophilales; family Gastranaerophilaceae; genus RUG841. The sequence goes on from OMSS01000008.1 coordinate 16,094, forward strand.
TCATCGATTGCGTGACGGTAAGTTCTTGCAGCCGCTGAAACGTAGTAAAGACTTTTGGTTCGACCCTCAATTTTGAGCGAATCGACACCCGCATCGATAAGTTGAGGAATATAATTAATCAATGCCAAATCTTTCGGGCTTAAAATGTGCGTACCACGCTCGTTTTGCTCGATTTCAAAATACTCGTTCGGACGGGTTTCTTCAAGAAGTTTATAACTCCATCTGCAAGGTTGTGCACAGCCGCCTTTATTGGCTTTTCGCTCACCTTGAGTCATATAATCGCTGAGCAAACATCTTCCCGAGAACGAAACGCATTGTGAGCCGTGAACAAAGACTTCAAGTTCAACATCGGGTACATCTTTTTTGATTTGTGCAATTTCGGGAATAGAGAGTTCTCTTGCAAGAACGACTCTTTTTGCTCCAAAATCTCTCCAAAACTTGACGGCTTCCGAGTTTAAGGTATTTGCTTGCGTACTGATATGGATATCTATATCGGGCAAATATTTTTTGACCACCGACAAAACACCAACGTCTGAAATTAATATACCGTCGGGGTTTGCGTCTTTAATTATATCCATTTTTTGGACAAGTTTTTCAATGTCGGAATTAAAAGAATAAATATTGAGCGTCAAATAAGCCTTTCCGCCCAAAGAATGTACCAAATCGACACAAGTTTTCATATTGTCATCAGTGATTATTTCGCCTTTTCTCAAGGCTCTCAAACTAAAATCGACCGTGCCAAAATAGACTGCATCCGCACCGTATTTCAAAGCATATTCACATTTTTCAAGGCTGCCGCCCGGGAGTAATAATTCAGGTTTTTTCATAACCCCATTATAAACAAAAAAAAGGGATTTTTGAAATCCCTTTTTCTAAACTAAATTTTGTTCGTTATGAAACTTTTGTGTTTGCTACTTTTTTCATACCTTTGATAACTGTATCAACGTAGCCGTCTTCTTTTCCGAACCAAACTCTATCTTGAGTCAATCTGTCCATTACTGATTCGTTCGGGTGAAGCATATCGCAAGCAAGCATAATTTTTGCTTGATCTTCTGATGAAAGTTTTGAGAAATCTTTCATACATTCAGTTGCATCATTTGATTCAAGTTGAGCATATAATTCATTTGCTTGGCTTACAATTTTCTTCGGAATATCGTTTGTTGATTCCCAGTTCAAGGTTTGTTGTGCTTCACTTGCAGTGGCATCAAAGAGAAGGTTTCTGAGTTTAGTTTCAGCCTTTCCTGAGTAATCACCTTGAATATCGTGCATCAAAGTTTCGCCGTAGTTGCTTTCGAAAGCGTCCATGATTTTTACGATATCGGCTGATGAGTAGTTTGAGTATTCCAAAACTTTGGAAACAGTTTTTTCATCTGTACCCCAGCCCTTCATAGCCTTTCTGAGTTCAGCGGCTTTAGCGTTTGCATCGTTATCATCTATGGTTGCTCTTTCTGCTGCCGTTGTTGATTCTTTCGGTTCTGCTTTTGCTACAGCTGTTTCTTTAACACCTGCGGTATTCTTGAGTGCAGAAATCATTCCGTTAACGTAACCGTCTTCCTTGCCGAACCAAACCATACCTTGTGTCAATCTGTTGACTGCTGTTTCATCTGAGTGCAACATATCGCAAGCAACAAGGATTTGTGATTTTTCTTGGTCAGTAAGTTTGTTAAATTCTTTCATATAACCGAGAGCATTGTTTGACTCGAGTTGTTTGTAATATTCTTCTGCTTTTGCGGCAACATCTTGTGGGATATCGTCTGCTGATTTCCAACCTAATGATTTTTGTGCTTCTGTTGCAGCAGCGTTATAAAGAACATTTCTGAGTTGAGTTTCAGCCTTTCCTGAGTAATCATCTTGGATATCGCTCATCAATGATTCGCCAAATTTGTTTTCAAATACGTCCATGATTTTTACGAGGTCAGCGGAAGAATAACCTGATTTTTCAAGGATTCTTGTAACTGTTTTTTCGTCTGTACCCAAGCCCTTCATTGCAGTTCTGAGTTCTTGAGCAGCCGCTTCTGCTTCGTTGTCATCAATAACAGATTCTTCAGTTGTTTTTTCTTCAACTTCAGGTTCTGTAACCTTTTCTTCAGGTTTTGTTTCAGGTTTTATTTCAGGTTTTACATCGATTTCAGGTGTAACATCTGGTTTAACAACAGGGACTTCAGGTTTTACGTCAGGCTTAACAACAACATCTGTGTCAGGTTTAGTAGGGGCAGGTGTCGGATCTGTATCATCAACTAATGCTTCCTCTACATAGTCTTGAGCCATGTTGTATAAAGCCTCAAAATCTGTTTCATCAATAATGTTTTTATCATTTTCAATAATGTTGTCAGTATCTTCGCCCAAAGAAGCAAAAGCCTTGAGTTCGCTTGCGTCTAACTTACCGTTGCCGTCAGCATCCAATACTGCAAATACAGTTTCAAGTTGTTCAGCGTTGTAATTGCCAAGACCAGAATTTTGAAAGTTTTCGACATCGCCTTGGAAAATGCTGAGGTTTTCGCCATTCAAAACGACTCTGCCACCATTTACACCAAAATCATGTTTGCCGATTTTCTTTAAAGCATCCACCTGTGATTGGTTTTTCACAGTTAACTTCATAAAATTATCAGTTGCCATAACTAAGCCCTTTCGAGAACTTCTTTCACTTACCTTATTGCGAATTTAACGCTACACATGTCATGTCGGTACTTTCGACAATTTCTTTAATCTTTTTTTGAAACATGTTACAGAATTGTTACAAAAAGTTTTTACATAACTTCATGAATTACTCTCTCATATAAATGAATGATATTCAACTTGTTTTGCTAAAGAAGATATTTTTAAGTACGATAAGAATTTTGTAAATGTAAAAGGACATCTTTTACATCCTCCCCAAGTCTGACAGCCGCCACGAGCGGCTTTTTTTTTTGCGAATTTTTGCTACTTAGCAAAGTTCTCTTGCTCGCTTGCTATCAGCAATGACTTCAAGGGGGACACCGTCACTGCGAACGTCTGCGGAGTGTGGCAATCCTGTTTTCATTCGATTATTGAAAAAATACTGGTCAACAAATGTCGACCCTACTTCTACGAATGTTAAATTTATCCAATCTTACCCACCTCACATTAAACGTGCCTACGGTTGGAAACTCCTCGTTTCC
>OMSS01000032.1 GCA_900313795.1 uncultured bacterium
ATCAACAAGTCCTAAATGGAATAAATAATTTAAACCGTAAAATACGGGCAAGAAAATCACTACGCCCAAAATATTGAAGGTGATGTGAATTACGGCAACTCTTTTTGCGTTAGTAGAAACGCCAACGCTCGAAATGATTGCGGTTACGCAAGTACCGATATTTTGACCCATAATAATTGGGACAGCCATTCCGCAAGAAATGCTTCCTGTCAAAGACAACGCCTGCAAAATACCGACTGAAGCAGCCGAACTTTGAATGATACCGGTGAACAAAGCACCGACGATTACGCCCAAAATCGGGTTAGTAAATGCAGTCAAAACCTTTGCAAAATCAGGTGAATCAGCAAGCGGACTCATCGCATTTGTCATCAACTGCATACCGTACATCAAAATTGCAAAACCAACAAAAATCGAACCAACGCTACGTTTTTTAACACTTTTCGATACCATCATCATACAAATACCGACAAGTGCGAAAATCGGGGAGAAACTTTCAGGCTTCAAAAGTTGCAAGAAGAAATTGTCACTCTCAATACCTGCCAAAGACAAAATCCAAGCGGTGAGGGTCGTTCCGATGTTTGACCCCATAATAACGCCGATTGTTTGTCCCAAATCCATAATACCTGAGTTAACCAAACCAACGAGCATTACCGTCAAGGCTGATGATGATTGAATTGCAATCGTAATGCCCGCACCTAACGCCAAACTCTTCATCGGGTTTGAAGTCATATCTCTCAAAAGTTTCTCGAGCCTTCCGCCCGCAACGTTTTCAAGGCCGCCTGACATAACTTGCATACCATAAAGGAAGAATGCCAAACCGCCGCATAATGTAAATATTGAAAAAATACTCATATAACTTCCTATAAATTAATTTACCATTTACCTTCATTGTAAATTAAGGACAGTCCGTATTAAATAACATGTTACGGAAATATTACAATCTTTTTTATACATTATACCTATTATCCTTCTCAAAACAAAAACAGAGCCTTATAGAGAGGCTCTGCTTATTTTGTGAATTTTATTTTTACGCTTTCAAAGACTCAATGAGTTCTTTAATCGTATTTTCTTCGACGGTAAGTTCCTCAATTCTTGCCTTAGTTTGTTCAAGAACCGTAGCAGGAGCGTTATCGACAAAGTTTTTATTGTTCATTCTACCTGTCAAACCGCCTTTTTCTTTAGAAAGTTTTTCAAGTTTCTTATTTTGGCGAGCAATTTCTTGGTCAATATCAATCAAACCAGCCAAAGGTACGATTAATTTTGCATTTCCGACTGCTGCCGAACCTGCTTGTTTAACAACCGTTTTGCCGTCGATATATTCGATATTTTCTACTCTTGCAAGGCGTTTGATGTAAGATTCAGCCTTTTTGAAGATTTCCGTTTGATGTTCATCAGCCGCAATTTTGAGATCAACGGGTGATTTTACGGGAACGCCGAAACTTTGTCTTACGTTTCTGAGCGACTTAACTGTTTCAAATACCGTGTCTGCTTGTTCTGCTTCATCTTCGAAAACGAATTTTTCGCTGAATGTAGGGAAGTGTGACTTCATCAAAATCGGATTGTCGAATTTTGCAGGAAGCAACTGTCTGATTTGCTCTGTAATGTGCGGCATTACAGGGTGCAACAATCTCATAACAGCGTCAGTTACATACAAAAGAACTCTTTGCGTGTTAGCCTTGAGATTTTCATCTGCAAGTTGAACCTTCGCAATTTCAACGTACTTGTCGCAATATGAACTTCTGAAGAAATCGTAAAGCGTTTGGGCATATTCACCAATTCTGTAAGATTGAATATTTTCGTTTACAACCTTTGCCGTTTTGTTGAGTTCGTGCAAAATCCATTTGTCGATAATCGTAAGATTTGCATAGTCAATCGGCTTATCGTCAACTCCTTCAAGGTTCATAAGAACAAATCTTGAAGCGTTCCAGATTTTGTTTGCAAAGTTTCTTCCGTATTCAAATCTTTCTTCGCTAACTTTGATATCTTGACCGCCATAAGTGCAAAGCGACGTGAGAGTAAATCTCATCGCATCACAACCGTATTTGTCAATCAAAAGTACGGGGTCAATTGTGTTGCCCTTTGATTTTGACATTTTTTGACCGTTTTCATCACGAATCAAACCATGGATAAATACAGTCGGGAACGGTACTTGGTCAGTCAATTCGCAACCCATCATAACCATTCTTGCAACCCAGAAGAAAATAATATCAAATGCAGTAACAAGAACGCTTGTAGGGTAGAATTTTTTGTAATCGGGGGCATCGGTATTTGGCCAACCCATTGTTTCAAAAGGCCACAAACCTGATGAGAACCAAGTGTCCAAAACGTCAGTCTCTTGAGTGTATTTTGACGGATCAGGATTTTCTTTTGCAACAACCATTTCGCCGGTTTCGTTGTTGTAATATGCAGGAATTTGATGACCCCACCAAAGTTGTCTTGAAATACACCAATCACGCATTTCGCTCATCCAACCAAGGAAGTTTTTCGTCCATCTTTCAGGAACGAATTTCAATTTTCCAGTCTCAACAGCCTCAATACCTGCTTTTGCAAGTTTGCTTGTTCTGACAAACCATTGTTCGGACAAAAGCGGTTCGATTGTTGTGTTGCAACGTTGGCACTTGCCGACATTGTGTTCGTGAGGAATTGTTCTCAAAAGAAGTCCGTTCATATTGAGCCAATCCAAAGTCTTTTTACGGGCTTCGTAACGGTCAAGTCCGTGAAGTTCTTGAGGAACTTCATCACAAGCCTTCATGCAGCCTTTTTCGTCAATAACCCAAACTGGCTTGAGGTTGTGACGTTTGCCGACTTCATAATCGTTCGGGTCGTGTGCAGGAGTAATTTTAACCGCACCTGTACCGAAAGTTTTATCAACGTATTCATCACCGATAATTGGGATTTCTTTGCCCGTAATCGGCATACAGACTGTTTTTCCAATTAAATCTTTGTATTTGTAATCAGTCGGGTGAACAGCGATTGCAACATCGCCGTAAATCGTTTCAGGACGTGTAGTTGCAACAACGATTGCCCCTGGTTCGTCCTTCAAATGATATTGAATTTCCCAAAGATGTCCTTCTTCTGTTTCGTATTCCGTTTCGATATCAGAAATTGCACTTTGGCAACGAGGACACCAGTTTACGATGTATGCACCTTTGTAAATCAAATCTCTTTCATAAAGTTTAACAAATGCTTCTTTTACCGCAGCCGAGCAGCCTTCATCGAGGGTAAATCTTTGACGGCTTCTATCGAAGGAAACTCCCAATCTCTTGAATTGGTCAAGGATTGCACCTTTGTGTTCGTTTGCCCATTCCCAAGTTGTTTCGAGGAATTTTTCACGGCCGAGGTCATGTCTTGTTTTTCCTTGTTCACGGAGTTTCTTTTCAACAACGTTTTGAGTTGCAATACCGGCATGGTCTGTTCCGGGTACCCAAAGTGCCTCATAGCCTGACATTCTGTGATATCTAATCAAAATATCTTGAAGAGTATTGTCAAGAGCGTGACCGATGTGGAGAACACCTGTTACGTTCGGGGGCGGAATGACGATTGAATAAGGCGGTTTGTCAGATGTTTCATCAGCCTTAAAACAGTCATTTTCTTCCCAAAACTTATAAATTTTATCTTCCGTTTCCTGCGGATTATAAACTGTCGGTAAATCATTGATATTTGTCATTTTCTTTGCCTCTTTGTATTACAAAATAAAGATAACATAAAAATAACACAAAAACTGTTAAATTTTAGAAAAAAGTGGCAATATGTTACAGGAATGGTTGATATTGAAAGAGAAGAACTGCATATTTTGCAGAACGGACTGAAAAATTTTATCCTGAAAGAAAAGTCCAGATATATGCGTTCGGGAGAAAATAACCAAAATTTGATGAAATATCGGGGGCTGAAATTCTCGATTAATGCGGAAAATCCGAGAGAGATATTATTTGTGGTAAGAATAGCAGCATTAGAGGCATCATTCAGATTACGTGACGGGATAAAGGTTTTGGGAAGTTTAGGGGGAGATGAAAGGTTCGTTTATCAATGGTTTATTTTTAATTGTGACAAATCTCTTATGAAAAAAGCCGCAACTTGCAGTTTAAAGACACAAAAATCCTCTGTCAATAAACATTCCGCAACCGTTGAAATCAAGAACGGTATTTTCAGAAAACCAAACGCTTAAAGCCTTTTGTTGCCAAAAATTCTTATTCATATATAATAATTTTATTATGAAAAAATATTTGGTAAGATTATGTTTAGTTGTGATTGTGGCAATGTCTTTCTGTGGCGTTGAAAAGGCTTATGCAATCCAAGATTTGGACAGTTTACAAGGCGGCTCGACAATCACTTTAGAGGATTGTTTGGAATATGCTTTTACACACAGTCCGAAAATTAAAAAAGCACAAAATAACGTTCTAAAATCAAAAAGCAAAATCGGTCAGACAAAATCGGTCTATTTTCCGTCACTGTCTGCGAATACAGGCTATTACATTTCGCAAAACGACAGAGGTTGGGATAATTCTAAAAATTATCACGGCGTAACGGTCGGTTTAAGCCAAAAAATCTGGGATTTTGCAAAAATGAATGCAACTTTAAATGCCGACAAATACAACAAGCGTGCAGCCGAACTCGACCTTGAATATGAATACGTTCAAACGGCTTATAACGTGAAAATTTCTTATTACAAATGCCTTAATTATTGGGCAAAAGTAATGATTAACGAAAGAAATACCGCTATCCAAAAGTTGAATTTTGACCGTGCAACCGCACTTTTTAACGAAGGTTTGAAATCAAGAATTGACGTTGTTGATGCTGAAGTTGCACTTAACAATGCAAAATTCAGTCTTGCAGAAGCATACAGCACATATTTTACCGAAGTAATGATTTTGAAGAATAAAATGTATTGGTCGGAATGCCCTGACCTGTATGTTTTTGCACCGACAGAAACGTTTGATTTGCTTATGGATTATAAGTATGAAACAGATTTGTCAAAATCACCACAAAACCCTGATTTCAACACAGTTTTGACACAAGGAATCAGAAAAGCAAATATTTTAGGGAACAAAAAAGAGGACTTTCTCGTTTTACCGCATGACGTCGATTGGTATTTGAACGAATCTAGAGAAAAAAATCCCTATGTGCTTGCAATCAAATTGATTGAAAACGCAGCAGCAGAGAACCTTAATGGGGTAAAGAGAATGTATAACCCCGACTTAGATTTAAGTTTAGGTTATAACCTCAAAAACACCTCAGCAATGGTGTCAAACGGATTTGACATCGGGGTAAAATTCGGATTCGGAAACGTCAATGCGATGTATATGAAAACGAAACTTGAAGAGGCAAAGGCACTGCTCGAAATGGCGAAAAACGACACAGAAACATATCTCATCGACAACGAATGGGATATCAGAGATAAATGTGGCTGGATGAAAAAATTTCCAAACGAAATCAATATTAAATTAGACCAAATTGAACGCTCACTGGAGTATTTACAACTTGCTGACGGTCGTTATACAGTCGGAACGGGCAACTTCATCGAACTTCAAAAAGCGGCACACGAATATTACAACGCCCAACTTGAATACGTTGATGTAATTTGCGAATACAATCAAGTTCTTGCAATGCTTAATAAATCAATAGGTATCAGATAATGAAGAAAAAAATTATAATATTTTTCGCAGTCCTGCTTGCGATAGCAGGAATTTTGGCGATAATTCCAAAAAAGGAAAAGAAAAACGAAACACAAATTGCAACGGTCGAAAAACGAGATATGTCTCAAACCGTTGAAGCATCTGGAACGGTAAACCCTGTTCATTCAATCAACATCGGTTCTCAGGTTTCAGGTAGAATTTATAAAATTTACGCAGACTACAACTCGAAAGTCACAAAAGGACAAGTTCTTGCGGAAATTGACCCTTCACTTTTCCAAGCCTCAGTCGATAAGGCAAGAGCAGACTTAAATAACTCAAGAGCCAACTATAATAAAGTTTTAGCCAAAACGAATTACGACAAAGCAAATTACGGACGTTATGCAAGATTGTACGAAAAGCATTACGTTTCTAAGGACGAAGTCGAATCGGCTTATGCGACTTATGTAGCGAGCAAATCCGAACTTGCAGCAATGCAAGCAAATATCAATCAGGCACAGGCAAACTTAGACACGGCTGAAACGAATATGTATTATACAAAAATCATTTCACCTGTTGACGGCGTAGTTGTTTCAAGAGCGGTTGACGAAGGTCAAACGGTTGCATCAAGTTTCCAAACTCCTGAATTGTTTGTCGTTGCAGAAGATTTGACAAAAATGCAAATCGAAGTCAGCGTTTCAGAGGCTGATATCGGAAAAATTAAAGAAGGTCAAAAGGCTGAATATACGCTCGATGGATACCCTGATGACACATTCAACGGAACAGTTACACAAGTTCGTTTAAACCCGACAACTGTTTCGAACGTAACGACTTACACCGTAATCGTTTCAGTCAACAATGACGAGGAAATTCTTAAACCGGGAATGAGTGCAAACGTCACAATCATAACGCAAGACAAGCACGATGTTTTGTGCGTGCCGAACCTTGCATTCAAATATGTTCCAGATAACATTACAGAAAAATTCCAACAACAAGGTGTTTGGGTTAAAAACGGCAAAAAGCCCGAACGTGTCGAAGTTACAACAGGTTTGAAGGATAGCGATTATACCGAAATCACCTCAAACAATCTCACAGAAGGCACAAAAGTCCTCATGCCCGTACGCACAGGCAAAAAGCGTGCAGGCGGACCGCCGAGAATGTTTTAACGAAAAGGCTTAAAAATGGCTGAAAACGTAATCGAAGTACAACATTTAATAAAAACCTATCAAACGGGAGATACCTCGTTCAATGCGTTGAATGACGTATCTTTGACTGTCAAAAAGGGTGAATTTGTTGCGATTATGGGTGCTTCAGGTTCAGGAAAATCAACCTTTATGAACCAACTTGGCTGCCTTGATAAACCAACTTCTGGAAAATATTACCTCGACGGAATCGACGTTAGTACAATGACTTCGGACGAACTTGCCGTAATTAGAAACAGAAAATTGGGCTTTGTTTTTCAGGGATTTAATTTGATTTCAAGAACGACTGCAATTGATAACGTGCAACTCCCGATGATTTATGCCGGCGTAAAGGAAGAGGAGCGAATCGAGCGTGCGAAGGCGGCATTGAAGGTTGTCGGGCTTGAAAAAAGAGAAAACCACATGCCCAACCAAATGGCAGGCGGTCAACAACAACGTGTGGCTATAGCCCGTGCCATTGTTAACGATGCACCGATTATCCTCGCCGATGAACCGACAGGAAACCTTGACACAAAAACGAGTATCGAGGTTATGGAATTTTTTGTAAATTTAAACGAAAAACACGGCAAGACAATCGTTTTGGTCACACACGAACCCGACATTGCAGAATATTGCAAAAGAGTGGTTAAATTCAAAGACGGCAACATTGAAAGCGATATCACGAAGAGGCTCTGATGATTGATTTCAAATCCACATTTAAAATGGCAACAAATTCTTTGCGGATAAATAAAATGCGTTCTGCATTGACAAGTTTAGGTATAATTATCGGCGTTAGTGCCGTCATTATTATGCTTGGCATAGGTACAGGTGCAAGAAAAAATGTTCAGGCGAACATGGAATCTATGGGGTCAAATATCCTTACAATCCGCTCGTCGTCAGCAAAATCAGGCGGCGTTCAACAAGGTTTCGGAACTCGTCCGTCTTTAACTATAAAAGATGCACAAGAAATTATGAAAACTGCTGATAACATTGACTCTGTGGCGGTTGCTTCGAACGAATCAAAACAACTTATGTACGGCAATCAAAACTGGGCATCGTCTGTTTACGGGGTTTCAAACTCGTATTTGTATATCAAAAATTACGAAATCGAAAGCGGCAGAGGTTTCCAACAAGAAGATAGCCGAAATTACGCAAAAGTAGCGATTATTGGGCATACCGTTGAGGAAGAACTTTTTGGCGACCTTGACCCGATTGGAAGGGTAATGCGGGTCGGAAACATTCCGTTCAAAGTCATCGGAACGCTTAAGTCGAAAGGTTCTTCAGGGCCTATGGATCAGGACGATTTGGTATTTATTCCAATAACGACGGCACAGAGAAAAGTTTTCGGAACAGATTTTCCGGGAAGTGTAAAAATGATTTTGGTCAAAGGAGAAGATGCCGACAAATTGACCGCCCTTGAGAATGAAATTCAATCGATTTTACGTTCAAGACACCACATTGGTAAAAATCAGGAAGATGATTTTAAAATAAGAAACTTTGCTGAATTTCAAGAAAGTATGCAATCGACGGCAAGAATTTTTTCGATATTGCTTGCCCTTATTGCCTCGGTATCACTGCTTGTTGGGGGTATCGGTATTATGAATATCATGCTTGTTTCCGTAACCGAAAGAACAAAGGAAATCGGTATCAGAATGGCTATTGGGGCTAATGTTCAGGATATCAGACTGCAATTTTTGCTCGAATCTGTTTTGTTGTCGATGATTGGAGGAATTATCGGAATTATCGTCGGAGTAATCGGTGCAGAACTTATCCAATTATTTTCTGATATGTCTGCTGTAATAACATTGGGTTCAATTTTTATGTCCTTGTGTTTTTCGGTACTTGTCGGAATCGGATTTGGCTATTATCCTGCGTATAAGGCGTCTTTGCTCAATCCTATCGATGCTTTGAGATACGAATAGCAAACTCTATCTTTTTATTTTTTTATGATAAAATACATGATGTATTAGACTCGAAACACATAATAAAGGATTAAAAAATGGAAAAAACAGAAAACCTTCTTTTGTTTATGGGAAAAGTCACAAAAGAATACGGAAATAAAAACGCATTAGGAATAAAATCATATATAGGTTGGAGAGAATTAACATTTAAAGGTTTGAGCATTTTGTCGCAAAGACTTGCGGCATATATGGTTCGCCAAGGTATAGACAAAGGTGACAAGGTTGCAATTTTGTCAGAATCCATGCCCGAATGGGGTGCTGCATTGTTCGCATCTGTATTGGCTGGAGCAACCCTCGTTCCGCTGGATATCAAACTTACGGAATATGAATTAAATTCAATTTTGAGCAACTGTCAACCAAGAATTCTTATGTGTTCAAATGCCTACTTAGAAAAGGCAAAAACACTTATGCAAGAAATCGAATCGATTGAAGAAGTTGTGGTAATTGACGAAGGTTGCACAGACAAAACTTGTCAATGTATTTACAACTTGCCTGATGCAAAAGACTTCAAATGGCGTCACAGAAACCCACAACAGTCAGCATTTATCATCTATACATCAGGAACAACAGGTAAACCGAAAGGTATCGAAATTTCTTACAAAAACTCAATGGCTCAAGTAAAATCTATCAGTCAATGTTTCAATTTGACTATAAACGACAGATTGTTGTCGATTTTGCCGATGAACCACCTCTTCGAACTTTCAGTCGGATTTTTGTCATTCTTGAGCATGGGAACGGCCATTTACTACTCAAAAAGTTTGAAACCAAAAGATTTATTCCCGATTTTGTCGGAAAAAGAAATCACGTTTATGGTTGTCGTACCGGCATTTTTGAAACTTTTAAAAGCAAATATCGAATCAACAGTGGCACAAGGCGGATTTTTCCAAAAGATGATGTTCAATGTTCTTTTCAACATCGCAAAACTCATTCCGTCTG
>OMSS01000099.1 GCA_900313795.1 uncultured bacterium
CAATAACACTATTAGTGGTATTGTTTTTGTTCATAGTTTTTATGGGAAACCTCTTATGGAGCATTAACGATGCAATTCAAATTAATCCGTCAATGACGAATGAAAATGCTCTTATGAATATCCCGAATGACAACGAGGACGGTGCATACACCCAAACGCCTGAACCTACGGAAGAAGAAGAAAATACAGAAGAAGAACAACAAGAAGAAAATCAAGAGGAGCAAACATACGCAGAACAACCTCAACCGATAGAAGAAGCACCTATTGTTCCGATTGAAGAAGTTAGACAAAGAGAACAACAATTCCCTGAGCCTGAAATTCCAGCCCCACAAGAATTTACCGATGCAGCAGAACATTAAAGAATAAAGCCGTCTTGAAGGAAATCCCCAAGACGACCGTCACAACAACTTTTTTATGTTCTATTTTTCGTATTCTTTATGCAATTTTTTCGTGACAAAAATTGCCAAAACGAAGTACAAAACGCAAAGAAACAACAAGCACAAGAAATCAGGCAAAACCTGATAAAAAGTTGCACCTTGAACATTAACTTTTGTGATACCGTCAATTGCAGGCGTTACAGGGATAAACATCGAAATTACGTTCACAATCTGCGGAATTGCCTCTTTCGGCCAAATTATCCCAGGAAGGAAAATAAAAACAAGCGATGTAACGACCATAACCATCAACGAAGCCTCTCTTATTCTAAACCCATAAGAAATAACTTGTACAAAAAATGCCGCAGCATAAAGCATTAAGCCATATAACACAAATAGTGGCAGAACATTATAGCACATCGGATATCTGCACAGTGCCGGGCAAATGAGAAAAATAAACGCACCATACAAGAAATACAAAAGTACATAAAATGTCGTTCGAGCAAACAAGGTAATCGGAATTTCCTTATCATTCTTACAATAACGAATTTTTTTCTCGTTCCGAGTTCCTTGCAACATACCCAATGCCACTATTAGTGTTTGGTGTAAAATCATCATCAAAATAACAGGGTAAACATAAGTTTCATACCCACCTGCAGGGTTATACAAAGGAATTTGGACAAATTGAAATGGCTGTTTCAAAGCAAGTGCAGTTTTTTTCGGCACACCCATCTTAACGAGTCTGCCAATTTCCACCCTTGCACCAGTTTCCAAGGTTGTTTGCATAACACCTGTGTAAATCGCCTTATAAATTATCAAATATGCAGAATCGACGTAAAGCGACAAGTCGACTTGCTTTCCACGATAAATATCCTTCTGAAAATCTTTTGGAATTATTGCAAAACCAGAGATTTCACCTTCGTAATATTTCTTTTGAGCCTCTTTCAAACTTGGTAATTTTTCAACAACTTTGACATAATCGGTCGCATCAAGGTTTCGCACAAATTCTCTCGAAAAACTTGTCTGGTCCAAATCTACAACCGCAATAGGTGCTTCTTTTACAACCTCATTTGCATAAGGCACAGCATAAAACAAAGAATATACGACAACCCCGACCACCATAATCAAAATTACACCGTGGTCATTGATAAAAGTTTTAAATTCATTTTTCAAAATATCAAAAAACTTTTTCATTCTTGATACCACCTTTTTTCATCAAGTGCAAGTTTTTTCAATCGAATTAACGTCGCAAATCCAAATGCTACAAAAAGAATCATTGCCACAAAATGCTTCAAATCATAAACAAACGGGAAGTTTCTGAAAGTTTGATCGAGCATAATTTGAATCCAATGCGACAAAGGGAGCAATGCCCCGTAAATCTTTGCAAACAAAGGCATTGACATTGTAGGAAAAGTAATTCCGGCAAAAGCAAACCCCATTGCAACGTAAAATGCCGAATTACTCAAGCAATACCTGAAATTCCCATTTAGCGAGATAAAAATTATTCCAACAGCAAAGCAGGAAACCAAAAATACCAATGACGCAAGCACAGCAACCATTGCATTTCCAACAAACGGCACACCACAAAGACCAAAATAAACAAGTGCCAAAATTGCATACACGAGCAAAAATATTGCAAAATAAGGTGTCCATTTACCCAAAACTGCCGTCAATATTGAATTATTCGCAAGCCCGAGCCACTCTTTTGTCGTACCATATTTGAACTCAGTACCAATAATATAGACTGAAATCATCACCATATTGATTTGCAAAATATGTCCAAACGCAATCAGAGCAAGGAAATACAGATAATTGAAATAAGGATTTGAATTAACATGGTCAACTATCGCAATCGGGTTCGCCTGTGCAATCGCCGCTTCCATCGGCATACCTTTTTTATTTCGGATTTTCGCATCAAGCCCAACCACCATACTCTGAAGCATTGCGGTAATGTCCTTCGTGATAATTCCACCAATCAAAATCCGTTGATTATTGTAATAATACATCAATTCAGGTTGTTGCAAACGGTAAATGTCTCTTTGAAAATTTTTCGGAATTGCTATAAATCCGTAGACTTTGCCCTCCGTGAGCAAATCTCGCCCCTCTTTGAAACTCGTAACCTGATATTTAACTTTGCAGGATTGCAAGGTATTCAAATTTCTGATAAAAACCCTCGAAAGTTCCGAATGGTCTGCATTATAGACCGCAATAGGCAAATCCGTCGGAGTTCCTTTTCCAAAGACGATACACATCATAAGGCACATTGACAAAGGGATAACAAATGAAACTACCCACCCGAGCGGACGGGAGAGAATTCTATCAATTTCCCTTTTTACTACGTCTAAATATGCCATTATTTCAATTTTTTCCAATCAAATGTTGCACTCATGCCCGCTCTGAGGTCGTTTTGCGGCTCAATCGGAATTGCACGAACCTCGAATGTTTTCATATCAAATTCGCCCTTTGCCTTGGTGGCACGCCAGTTTGCAAAATTTCCCATAACAGAAATATAATTTACTTTAACTTTAACCGGCTTATCGCCAACGGCTGGGATATTTACGTCAAGTTCCGTACCGTTCTTGACTTTCGAGAGCAAATCTTCTCGAAGATTAAAAGTAACCCAACAATCAGAATTGTCGACAATTGTCACGATTGGTGAGCCAGCACCAACAAGTTCTCCCTCTTCAACGGTAATTTCCGTAACAATGCCGTCTATTGGAGCAACAATTTTATTTTCTTTCAAGTAAGAAGAGACCTCTGCGTTCGCTCCTCTTGCACGTTTTACATTCGCTGCAGCTGAAAGTTTATCTTCATTTTGTGCCCCATTTACGAGCATAGTATATTGTTCTTTTGCTGCTTGATACTTAGCCGTCGCTTCGTCCAATTTTTGTGTCGGAATAACACCCTCTTTGTGCAAACGGTTCATTCTGTCGTAAGTTTTCTTTGCAACATCGAAATTAGCCTTAGCCATTCCAATTTGCTCTTCTCTTGTGCCGTTATTGACTTTCGCCTGTTGAGCCATAGCAAGTGCCAACATAGCATCCGCCTGTTCAGCCTTTGCGTTAATTTCAGGAGTATCAAGTTCTATTAAAACATCGCCCTTCTTGACGCTATCGCCTTTTTCAACATTAATTTTCAGAACTCGTCCGACAACTTTCGATGACAAATCCACCGTTTTCGTATCAACTTCGCCTTGCAAAATCAACGTATTTGCTTGGTCATAAGCATACATTCCGCAATATGCCAACAACGCAACAACAATTATAAAAACTAAGATTGCAATTTTCTTTTTCATATCAACCTCACATATTTGTCTTATTTGAATTAGAAATGTAATTCAAAATTTCATCAGTATCGCCGTTCGTTTTGAGCAAATCTGCCAACGTTACGTCGTAATTATAAATAGAATTTAAACGCTCAATTTTAACCTTTAATAGCATCATTTGGGCGTCCGTAACCTGCAATGATGTTCCAAAACCTTCTTTAAACGAAAGGTTTGCAACCCTCAAAGATTCTTCTGCCGTCTCAAGCGATTTTACAGCCGAATCGTAATTTTCTTTATACTTCATAAGTTCTTGATATTGCTTTGTGACAAGGCATTCGATGTTATATCTTGCATCTTCAATCTCATAGTCAACACTCTTGCGTTCAGCCTTCGCCGCACGAACATTGTTAGTTCTCGCAAATCCGTCAAACAAAATCATATTTGCACTGCCGCCTATTGCCCCTCTCGGTATCGTTTCAGACAAATTACTTGCCGCTGCAATATCCATTGCAAAAAGAGAAACCGTCGGCATATAATCCGCAACCTTGGCATGATATTTTGCGTTCATAATTTTTCTTTTTTCTTCCAACTGTTTGAGTTTCGGATTATTCGTCAATGCATTTACTTTCATAGCGTCAACATCAACCGCCGTTTCATCGTAAACAAAAAGCAGTGATGCAGGCTCAATTCTGACCTCTTTCAAGTCAACATCTTGTGCCTTAATAAGCGTTTTCAAACCTTCTTCGACTATATTAATATCACGAAGCGATGCCTTATAATCTCTTTCAGCATCTGCATAAGCAACTTCTGCATGCAATCTTTCCGCCTTAGAAATCACACCTTCTTTTTCCAAAAGTCTTGCATCTTTAACGTGCTTTTCAATACATTCAGCCGTTTGTCTGCGAACTTCCGCAACATCTCTTGCCAAACGCAAGCCATAATATCTCTTTACAAGTTCAACCGTCAAATTGTCCTTGATATCACGATATTTCGCATTCGTCGCCTCGTACTTAGCCCTTGCGGCAGCGTGATTTGAGAGCAACTTTCCGCCCGTAAAAATATTCCACACAACTCCCCCACCAAAGGTGAACAAATTTTTGTCCTGAATGTGCGAAGTTATTGCAACAGGGCGACCCATAATCTTGTCGCATGTCGTCAAATTCATATCTTTTGAAAAATGTAAATACGTTGAATTCATAACAACTTTTGGCGAAAATTCACCAAGTGCTGCATTCTTCTCAAACTTAGCCTGCTTTATAATCTCATTATGTGCCTTTAAGGAATTATTATTCTCAAGCATAAGTTCATACGCCTGCTCAAAACTTAAATCTACAAGGTCAACGCCTGTCCTTTGAACATCAGCCGCCATAACACTTTTGCAGGAGCAAAGCAAAATCATTAATGTCAAAAACTTCTTCATTTTACCCCCAGAAAACACAGAAATCTTTTCAAAATTTCTGACTTTTTTTCTTCAAAATCGTCACCTTCCGACAAAAA
>OMSS01000228.1 GCA_900313795.1 uncultured bacterium
AGAGCGACTTGATGGTGCTTTTGGAGATGTATAAGCCAGATGTTGCGAGCGTTGAAAAATTGTTTTTCTTCAAAAACCAAAAAACGATTATTACGGTTGCACAAGGTAGGGGCGTAATCCTTGCCACGCTTGCAAAATGCGGTGTTAAAATTTTCGAATACACCCCTTTGCAAATCAAAATGTCGATTACGGGCTACGGAAAGGCAACAAAGCCTGATGTGGCAGAAATGGTCAAAAAATTGATTAATTACACCGTTTTTCCGAAATTAGACGATAGTGCAGATGCAATAGCAATGGCAGTTTGCCACGTCAGAAGCAGTGAGGTTTAAATGACTTACATAAAAAATTTATCAATAATTTCGTTAATTTTTGGAGCAATTTCAGGCTTTTTGGCACTTTTGCCGATTTTGGGGATAATTATTTTGTTGATGCTGATTTTCTGCTCATCGTTCATAATTATCACCTTTATGAAAAAATTCTCCCTGATACCGCCCCCTAACGAACAAACGGGCATGCTTTGGGGTGGAATTTCAGGATTTTTAACCTTTATCGGATTTTCGGTAATCTTTTTACCATGTTCATTTGTACTTTCGTTGATTTTCAAATTTTCATAGTTCACGGGAGTCGGAATGATAATGAAAAGCGGATTTTCAGTAATGATAATGCTCGTGTTGTTTTTGGCGGTATTATGCGGAATGATGAATGCGTTTGCAGGACTTGCATCAGTTTATTTTTTCAACAACTCACAATCGTCAATTCTCCCACAAAAAGACGTTAAAGACGTCAAATTCAGTTTAAACATGAAAAAAAGGAAATAATTTATGTCATTTAATTCAAAAATCAAAACCATAGAATGGGTCGACAATGTTTCAAGAATGATTGACCAAACAATTTTGCCAAAAGAATTCAAATTGGTTGACATCAAAACTTGCGAAGAAATGTACGACGCTATCAAAACGATGATTGTAAGAGGTGCTCCGGCAATAGGAATTGCGGGTGCTCACGGGGTTGCCCTCGCCGCTATCGAGGCAAAAAAATCAGTTCAAACCAGAAAAGATTTTGACAAAATTTTGAAAGAAAAAGGCGAATATTTGAAAAGTTCAAGACCGACAGCCGTAAACCTTATGTGGGCAGTCGACAAGCAACTCGAACTTTTGAGCGAAGATTGCTCGATTGACGAAATTACCCAAAAACTCATCGACAACGCAATCGTTATGGAAAACGAGGACATCGAAATTAACAAAAGAATGGGCGATTTCGGGGCAGAAATTGTTCCCAAAGGTGCAACAATTCTCACTCACTGCAACGCAGGTGCATTGGCAACTGTCGGCTACGGAACGGCTTTGGGCGTAGTTCGTTCGGCTTATGCAAAAGACCCGACAATTAAGGTTTTCGCAGACGAAACTCGTCCCCGTCAACAAGGAGCAAGCAAAAAAATGATTGACGTTGTCATCACAGGGGCAGACAGAATTGCTGCAAATGGCGATGCTGCGAACAAAATCGGCACATACACAGTCGCAATTTCCGCAAAATACCACAACGTCCCATTCTACATCGCCGCACCGCTCTCCACGATTGACCGCACGATTAAATCAGGAAAAGAAATCAAAATCGAAGAACGTAACCGTGAAGAAGTCACACACATCAACGGCGATTGGATTTGCTCGGAAAAAGTTAACATAATAAACCCAGGCTTCGATGTTACGCCAAATGAACTCATCGCAGGCATTATCACCGAAAAAGGTATCTTGAGACCACCTTTTGAAGAATCTATCAAAAAAGCATTTGAAGAATAAAAACAAAAGGCTTCTTAATGAAGCCTTTTTTGTTGCTAACATTGAGTTTGTTAAAATATTTTTCGAGAAAATTTTTTGTAGTATAATTTTTATATTGCTAAAAAATTTGGAAGGTGAAAAATGAGAAGAGTAGTTGTCACAGGCACAGGCTGCGTTTCGCCGTACGGTTGCGGAACAGAAAAAATTTGGAACGCAGTAATTAACGGAAAAAGTTGCATAAAACCATTTACATTTGATGTGCCGACACAAATCGTCAAATTTGGCGGAGAAGTCACTGAACTCAACTACGAGGGCATTTTGACCGACAAAGAAGCAAAACGCTGGGACGATTTCATTTTGTATTCCCTCGTTGCAACGATGGAAGCCGCAAAACAGGGCAATTTTGACATGTCAAAAGAAAATCCCTTCAAGGTCGGAGTCATTGTAGGGTCGGCACTTGGAGGACTTTATTCGATGCAAGAAAATCACAAAGTTATGCTCTCAAGGGGCTATACAAAATGCTCACCGTTTACAATTCCGACAATAATTCCCAATATGGCATCGGGCAAGGTTGCAATAAAATTAGGTGCAAAAGGGCTATGTAAAGCCGTTTCCTCTGCCTGTGCAACAGGTGCACACGCAATCGGTGATGCATACCGCTCAATCGTTTGGGGCGATGCGGACGTGATTTTTGCAGGCGGAACAGAATCAAAAATGTGCGACTTTGGAATCGGTGCATTCACAAGTGCTCGAACACTCTCGAAGCGAAATGATGCCCCCGAAAAAGCCTCACGACCCTTCGACAAAGACCGTGACGGTTTCGCCGTTGCCGTAGGTTCTGGAATGTTACTTCTTGAAGAATACGAACACGCAAAAGCAAGAGGTGCAAAGATTTTAGCCGAAATAGTCGGTTACGGACAAAGTGCCGATGCCTACGATATGGTTGCACCCGACCCTGAAGGAATTGGAGCAGAATACGCCATTCGAACCGCTTTGGACAATGCAGGCATCACTCCCGAAAACATCGACTATATCAATGCCCACGGAACAAGTACCGTTGCAGGCGATATTGCAGAATCAAAAACAATCGAGAGAATTTTTGGTGACAAAGAAAAAAACAAAAATCTTTTAGTAAGTTCAACAAAATCAATGACAGGGCACTTGCTTGGTGCAGCAGGTGCAGTTGAGGCAATTTTTGCCGTAAAATCTATCCAAAACGACCTCGTTCCTCCGACAATCAACCTTGAAAATGTTGACGAACGTTGCGGAAACCTCGACTATGTGCCG
>OMSS01000035.1 GCA_900313795.1 uncultured bacterium
GAAGGCGCTGTAGTCGTGGAGGATGTTGAAAAGAACATCTTCGGCCTTTTTTTGCAGAGCTGCCTCAGTCGGGAACAAGGAAGGTACGAAGTCCTTGGTGTACTGGGATTTTCCAGGCTCCGTGGAGAGCCTGTGGAGTTCCTTGAGGATCCTGCTTTTCATCTCGTCGGTCGCCTTGTTCGTGAAAGTCACGGCAAGGATGTGCCTGTAGGCAGTGGGATCCTCGTTCTGCAGGAGGAGTCTTATGTAAGTCCTGGCCAGGTTGAAGGTCTTTCCTGAACCGGTGATACCGAGCAAGGTTTGGGCGTCCATTCCTTCGTTTAAGCCTCTTGTCAAGGCATTGACCGAGTCTTTTTGTGTCGGAGAAAGAGAATATGGTGAATGTATTTTGAATTTTTTGCCCATGTTAACCTCTAAAAATATTTTATTTCGTTCATACGACAAATTCGGACTTGTAAAACGAAACTCTTTTGAATAAATTATACTCTATTTGTACGAGTTTGACACTTACTCTTTACCGAAATTCAATTAAGATTTATAATGAGATTATGACAGACAGCAGTTTGACAGAATATGTAAAAAGAGCATTTGAATACAAGGCTGCGGGAAATTTTAAACAAGCGATAGAAAATCTTTACAAAGCCTTGGAACTCGATCCCGAGAGTTCCGAGATTTTGGCTGAAATTGCGGGATTGTATTTAGAATTGAGCAATACCGATAAGGCGATTAGATATTATGAACAAGCCTTGTTGTTTGACCCGAACAATGTTTCTGTCAAATTCAAATTAGCAAGAGTTTATAAACAGGTAAATTTGGTTTCAAAAGCCCTTCCTCTGTTACGCTCGATTTGTGAACAAGATTTGAACCCGTTGTATATTGCGGAAATTTTGAACGTTTTGTATCTCGAAAGTGACTTTGAGGGAGTTATTGAATTTTACCAAAAACCGATAGTCTATAACTCTACGAATGCTAAAATTCATTTTTATGCGGGTGCTTCGTATCTTGCTTTGGGCGATACGGTTAAGGCTCGTGAATTGTACCAAAAATCGCTTCAATACGACAAATCGGATTATAACATCGTTTATAGTTGTGCAAATCTTCTTTTTGATGAGGGTAATTACAAAGAAGCCGCAAAAACGATTCTCTCCTCTCCCGTTGCAAAAACTAACCACAAAACGTTTTACCTTTTGGGTGAAATTTGTATTGCTGAGGATAATATCGAAGAAGCGATTAATAATTTTGCAAAGGCTTGCAAATTAAATCCCAGAAATCCGCTTTATTATTACTCTTTGGCAACAGCATATTCTGTTAAAGGATTTATGAAAGAGGCTGAAGAAAATTATCATAATGCGGTAAAATTAAGCCCGAATAATTTGTTCTATGCCTACACGCTTGCTCTTGTTTATTATCAAACTAAGCAAATTTCTAAGGCAAAAGAAAAAATTGAAAGCATTTTGAATATAAATTCCGAAAATATCAACGCTCTCGTTTTGAAGGCAAGAATTTTGACGGACGAAAATAACGTTGTTGAGGCAGAACAAATTTTAAAAACAGTTTTGAAAAAAGAGCCGAAAAATGATGAGGCTCTTTATATCCGCTCGCAAGTTTTCAAAAAATTAGGCTGGTGGGAAAAAGCAATCGAGGCGATAAACCTTGCTATGAAAATTGTTCCTGATTCTCTTGAATACATCAGCGAGGCTGTGACGTTCAATTTTGAGGGAAAAAATTTCTCGGAAGCGGAAAAATTATGCAAAAAATTGATTGAACTTAACGACAAGTTTATTTTCGCATACATAAATCTTGCAGAAATTTATGTTAAGCAAAAACGATTTTCCGAGGCACTCGAAAATATTGATAAAATTCTTGAACTCGACATAAATACGCCAGAAGCGTACATTATTAAGGCAAAAATTTATAGAGAAAATAAATTGTATGACCAAGCAATCGAGTTCGTAAAACAAGCAATCACGCTTTCTCCAGACTCAAATGAGTATTATGAAATGGTTGCGGATATTTATTTTGAAGATAAAAAATTCAAAGATGCTTGCAAATTTTATAAAGAGGCTGCTCAATTTGATGTTACATCAGAAAAACTCAGATACCGTGCGGCTAAATGCGAACATATTTTGGGCGAATTGCATGAAGCAATTTCGGATTATTCGATTGCAAGAAGATTGAAACCGCAAGATATTGACCTCGCAATCGACTATTGCGACTGCTTGTGCGATGTTGAAGATTACAAAACTGCTCTTGATGTTCTGAAAAAATCTTTGGACTATGCCCCTGATTCTGAAACAAAAAATAAAATTTTACAAAAAGCAGATTATGTTAACCAAAAAATTATTGAAAATTTATCAGGTTTCCAAAAATTTATGGTTAGATTTAAAAAATAATTATTTTTTTATTTGTAAATTTTTATGAAGCATTAAAAAGCCATGTTATTTGCATGTTTTGGCATAATATGATGAGTTAATTTTTTTAAAAGGGAAAATTTTGAAAAATTCTGTTAACATTCTGTTACAAAATGTCTCAAAGTCCTAAAGTTTCATGTTTTTGTGCCGATAACAAATATGTAAGGTAAGAAAAAGGTAAGTACGATGGGTCTTTCAGCATCACAAGCAAGATATTTACAATTAACAGCAAGAAGAAGTGACAACGAATATCGTGCACAACAAATCAACCAAAGAAGAAACGATGTCGCTAAAAGATTGTCAGATGCTTCATTGTCTTACTCAGAAGGCATCAACAACAGAAGATTGATGTTCTCAACACCTACTGGCAACGGCACAGAAGTTAACAAAGTTCCTTTGGATTACAAAACAATCACATCAACATACCCTGCTGGATTGGGTTACACTTTGATTAATAGAGAAGGTGCTATTGTTAGACCTGTATCAGAAGATGCAGCAAAATTGGCAGAAGAATTAAAAGCACAAGCAGATAAAGAATACGAATCAAGAATCAACCAAAAATATTTCTACACTAACGTTGAAAACGAACGTGGAGAAAAAACAAAAGAACAAGTTACTGGTAACAACTTTGCTTCATTAGTTGGTTTCAACAACCCTGTTGTTGATGCGGAAGGCAAAGAAGTTGATCAAAAAGAATTCTTAACTTCAATCAAAGATATGGATTCAGTTTCATTGAACAAGTTCTGGACTGAAAAGGGTTACAGTTTCGCTGATAAAACTGCAACAAAAATGTTCCCTGAAGTTGACAAATCAGTTATGGAATCAGCAAAAGAAGCAAGAGATAAGATGTATGCAGAAGCAGAAGAAATCTTGAGCAAACCATACTGCTACGATGACAGATGCAACGACAACGATTACCTCGAAACTCAATTAAGAACTGGCAACTGGACTTTGTTGAAACCGAACGAAGATCAAACAGGTACAGAAGAAATCAACTACTCATCAGTTGGCAACATCGTTGATGAACTTGATACTTCAGATGACGCTGCAGTTACAGCAGAATATGAATACCTCACAGATTACTGGCAACAAAAAGACAAAGAATTGGAACTCGAATTGCAACAAATCCAATCAGAACACAACGCAATCGAAACAGAAATCGATTCAGTTAAAAAAGTTATCGAAAAGAACGTTGATAAATCATTCAAGACTTTTGGTTAATCAGAAATTAGAAAAGCCCCAAGTGGGGCTTTTTTAGTGTTTAAAATTTTTCAAGAGCGATTACATATAATCTCTTTTTCCTTCTTTAATTACTCTTGCTGAGCAATCCCAATAATCGTCGTCTAAGTCGCAGCCACGTTTGCAGTTAGCGGAATCGTTATCTTTTCCGGCGGGAACGATTCTTCCTTTTGAGTCAAGCACGAAAGCAAAAACGTCTTGCCCCATAGTATTTGGTTCTTTGTGACCATTGACGTCTACCAAAAAAATTACTGAGTAGTCACTGTTTGTTTCGACGCCGAATTTGTCGTCTATGCCTTGAACTTTTGTCATTGAAACGTTCATACCGTCTTGCATAACGAAGCCTGTATGGACAGTGTTGCCGATGCCGTATTTGTTTGCATCAGTGGTTTGACCTTTTTGGAAGAAATCTTTTGTCGGGGTCCAGCAGTTGCCCGAGTTATCTTCTTTGCAAGCGGTAATTATTTTGATGTTATTTCTGTAAAAATCTACGAAGATATCTTGTGTGGTTCTATTTTCAAGTTCTTTGTCTGTAATTTTGCCATAACTAATCTCATTCATTTCAGTTGCGTTAGCGAGAATTGTGTGTGCAATGTCCAATTTTGCGACGGTCTCTTTGTCGTGTTTTGCTTCTACAAAAAGAGGTATAGCAACAATAGCGACAACACCTATGACAACCATTGCTACCAAAGCCTCTGCGAGCGTAAATCCTTTTTTCTGCATATATTTCCTTATTTCTATATATTTAAAATATCAGAGTTTTTTATAATTGTGAAATAAATAACAAAAAGTAACGTTTTTGGTGGATTTGTTACATTGGTTTTTGGAGGAAAGATTATTAATTTATTGCAAACAAGTTCGGTTTAACGTAAAATTGCTTATAACTTATAATAAGTTAGTCGAACATAAGGAGAAAAATTATGGATTTGATGAAAGGTAAAAAAGGTATAATCTTTGGCGTTAGCAACACAAGCGGTATTGCTTACGGCATTGCAAAAGAACTTTCTGATGCAGGTGCAGAAATTGCATTCACTTATGCAAACCCTGCTATGGAAAAAAGAGTTCGCCCGATTGCAGAATCAATGGGTTCAAAGATGATTGTCGAATGTGACGTTACAGACGAAGCAAAGTTGCAAGAAGTTTTTGCAGAATATGAAAAAACTTATGGCGAATTAGATTTTGTTGTTCACGCCGTTGCATTTGCAAACAGAGATGATTTGACCGGCGAATTTGTAAATACCTCAAAAGACGGTTGGGACTTGGCAATGGGCGTTAGTGCATACTCATTGGTTTCAATCGCAAGAAACGCAAGACCCCTTATGAAAAATGGCGGCTCAATTTTCGCTTTGACATATTTGGGTTCAGAAAAAGCAGTTGCAAACTATAACATTATGGGCGTTGCAAAGGCTGCTTTGGAAGCATCAATGAGATATTTGGCAGATAATTTGGGCAAGGATAATATCAGAGTTAACTGTATTTCTGCAGGCCCAGTGAAAACTCTCGCTGCAAGCGGTATCGGTGGTTTCAACAAGATGTTGAAGGCTGCAGTTTTGAAAGCACCTATGCACAGAAATGTGACGCTTGAAGATATTGGAAAAACAGGTCTTTACCTTGCTTCAGACCTCTCAACCGGCGTTACTGGCGAAGTTATACACGTTGATTGCGGTTGCCACGCAGTATATGGTTCTATCGAAGAAATGGAAGCATTCGTTAAGGCTCACAAGTACGACGAAATGCAAGAAAAAGCAGAATAGTTTTTGTTTTGAAAAAATTAACCGCCTTGAAAAATCGAGGCGGTTTTTTTATTATTTTTTATTTCCAAAAAGCGATTGCATTTTTAATAAAGCGGTGTATGTCGGCAGTATCAAAAGGGTTTCGTCCTCGGCAGTATTTTGTGCTGCGGTGTCGATTGCTGTTTTGATATCTTTTTCGACTTGAAGAAGTTTTACGTCAACTCCGGCATATTTCAGACGGAGTGCGGCGTCATCTGCTCTTGTGCCTGAAACGATGATTTTTTGCTTGTAGTTTGCAAGTGCTTCAAAATCGGCGTCCCAAATCCAAGAAACGTCTCGTCCGTCAGCGTAGTTGTCATTTAGGATTACGACTAATTTTGATTTTTCAAATCCTTGAATTTGTCTGATGACTTCGCTTGCACCGACGGGATTTTTGATTAATTGGATTAAAGTCTTTTTGCCGTTTATGACGGTTGATTCTGCTCGTCCGAAAACTGATGAGTAGGTTAACAAACCTTGTCGGATTACATCTGGAGAAACGCCAACTTCAAGTGCTACGGAGATTGCACCGAGTGCGTTGTATACGTTGTAAAGTCCGGGCATGTTGAGGCGGAAGGTTTCTTCTTTGTCCTCATATTTTACGGTTAAGTCAGAATATGAGTCGAAAACTTTTGCAAAGCCTTGATATTTCGGGGTCGGGCGTTTGTAACCGCAATCGCAGGTGTAGTGACCGATATGGGCATAGAAAACTTTTTCGTATTTTAAAGTTTGACCACATTTGCGACAGGTTGTGTTTTCCGCAGGTGCGTTTGAGGATTTCGTTTCGTAATTGTATTGAACGTCTTGCATGCCGAAGAAGATGAGTTTGTTATTCGGTGCAATCCCTTCGAGGGTGGGGTCGTCGGCGTTCAAGAAAACGGTCATGTCGAGATTTTTTTCCGTTCCTTCTTTGATTTTTTTGTAAGTTATGTCGAGTTCGCCGTAACGGTCTAATTGGTCACGGAAAAGGTTTGTGACGAGAAGATAGTCCGCTTTGAGGAAGTCGTATAATTTTCTGAGGTAGGCTTCATCAGATTCGAAAATCATGTAGTCGCTTTTTTGGTTAAATTTGACGTTGTGAACGAGAGCTGTGGCGATGCCTGTGAGCATGTTTGCACCTTCTGTGTTGTGGATAATTTTTTTGCCACTTTCTTTTATGAAGTGTGCAAGTAGCCCTGTCGTTGTTGTTTTGCCGTTTGTGCCGGTAACTGTGATTGTTTTTTCGTTGTTCATTTTTGAGGCTTCACGGATAAAGTTTGGGCAAATTTTCATTGCGAGCATGCCGGGGGCAGATGTGCCTTTTGATTTTCCACGCAATTTAATTGCTTTTACGGCGGTTTTTGCGAGTAATAATGATATGATGTATCTGATTTTTTCCATAATCGAGTTGATTTTATCCTTAAGTTATTTAAAAAGTTCTTCTTATGTTTTATAATAATATAAATTGCAAAAGAGGTCATCAAATGATTGAATTATTATTCGTTTTAATTATATTGGAAATCGTAATCGGCATTTATATGATAATGTTTATGGAAAAGAAAATCCGACTGATTGAAGAGGTTAACAAAAATCTTGTCAAATCGGGTTTTAGTGGAAATTTGACAGAATTTAAAATGAATTTAAAGATATTAAATGTAAGACTTCGGGCAATACTTGCGGAAAGGGTTGCACAGGAGAAAGTTGAGAAGGTTGAAAAGGTTGCCGGATTGCTCAATTCCGTGCTTTTGGGCTTTTCTTTGTTTAAATTTTTGGGTAAAAGAAAAGACAAAAAGTTTTCAAAACATAAATAAATGTTAAAATTCTGCAAAATTTTCAAAAAACGCTTACAATATATAGATGTAAGCATGCTGAAATGAGGACAATTTTGGAAATTGCGATATATCCGGGAAGTTTTGATCCCGTGACAAAAGGACATCTTGATGTTTTGAAAAGAGCCGCAGGCATTTTTGATAAGGTTATCATTGCTGTGTTGAAAAATAGCGATAAACGTTCATTTTTGCCGATTGAGGATAGACTTCATCTTATCCGTTTGTCTTGTGAGCATGACAATTTGGATAACGTTGAAGTGGATTCTTTTGACGGTTTGACGATTGATTATGCAAAACAAAAAGGTGCAAACGTTTTAATCAGAGGATTGCGTGCCGTTTCGGATTTTGAGTATGAAATGCAACTTTCGCAAACGAATAACGCACTTGCTCCTGATATCAATACGGTGTTTTTGATTACAAAACCAAAATATAACTTCATTTCATCAAGCACTGTCAAAGAAGTTGCTTTGATGGGCGGCGATATAACAAAATTCGTTTCTCCGCCGGTTGCAGAATATTTAAAAAAGAAAATCAATAAGGGGTAACAAATGGCTCAATTACAGTTAAAAAGTTTACTCGGCAAGGCGAATGCTCTTTTGCAAAAGGGGTATGAACTTTTTGGATATACAATAGTTAATAAAGCAGAATTGGAAGATTTAATCGAACAGTGCAACGCAAGTATTCCGGCTGATATCAAAGAGGCAGAATTGATTATGTCGAGAAAAGACGAAATTGTTCGAGAAGCACAAAACCGTGCAGAACGTATGATTCAAGATGCTCGTGATGAACAAGCAAGACTTGTCAGCCGTGATGAAATTTCGAAACGTGCACAAGAAGTTCTCGCTAAACAAAAACAACAAGTTGAAGAATATTGCGAAAACTTGCAAGCGAATGCACTTAGAGAAGCGGAAGAAATCAAAATTGCTTCAATCAGAAAAGCAGCGGTTATTCAAGAAGGTGCAGAAGATTATGCCGCAAAGATTTTCGACGATATGGCCGGCAACATCGGTCAGTTCTTGAACAACATTCAAGCGTGCCAAACTGCTCTTGCAAACCAACGTTCAGGCCGTAAAGCACAAATGGAAGCCATTGCACAAGAAGATGTTTACCCTCAACCCCAACAACAACAAATTGCTCAAAATGAAGAGAATGAGGAAGAAGAATAATTCCAAAATTGATTTTCAGATTTCAAACAAAAGCCCCTGTCAAATCGATTGGGGCTTTTTAATTCATACAGTGAGTGTTTTGCGAGGGCTTGCCTGTGGCAAGCCTGAAACTACTTACATATTCGTCATGCGGACCAAAGATAATTGAATCGCTTCGCTACACTCTCTGCGACACCTGATTTTTAATCCTTAAATTGTCGGGATTAAAAGTTCAAATTCTGTTCCGTCAGAATCTGTTTTTGCGAGTCTTAATTTGCCGTATTGTTCTTCGGTAAGTTTTTTGCAAATACCCAAACCGAGACCATTTCCGTCAATTTTCGTAGTAAAACCATCTTCGAAAATGTGGGGCAAAACTTCAGGTGAAATTCCTGTTCCTGAATCAGAAATTGCCAATTTAACGAAGTTGTTCTCTTTTCCCTTAACTTTCAATGTGACACGACCGTTTTTGTCGATTGCATCGATTGCGTTGTAAATCAAGTTCAAAATGACGCTTTGCATTTTTGTTTCGTCAATGTGAACACGAAATTCATCATCGACGTATGATTCGAGTTCAACCCCTTTTTCTTTTGCCTTTGGAATTGCAAGGTTGACGACGCTGTTGACGATTGATGCAAGTTTTACTTCTGTTAAAATCGGCGAGGAGTAACTTCTAAGTTCGCTAATGAAAGACGAAATTGTAAAAGCAGCCTGTTTGATACTCTCGATGCTATTTTCGACTGATTTTTTATTTTCGGGTTCAAGTTCGACGTTTTCGAGTCTTTTTTCGAGGATTTTTGTGTATAAATCGATGACCGAAACGTGATTTTTGATTTCATGGGCGGTCATTTTTGCTTTTTCAGAAATCTGTTCATACTGCTTGAGCAAATCTTCCGATTCCGTGTAAGTTTCTTTTTCCGCTTGAGAAAAGACCATTTCTTGGTTAACGTTGTTGAGGCAATTAACGATTTTGTTGATTGCAATGTTCATCGTTTTTTGT
>OMSS01000029.1 GCA_900313795.1 uncultured bacterium
TCTGGTTGCTTGGGTGGTGTTTCGATTTTTGACATATTTCCTCTCTTTTTGATGTATTTTAGCACAAAATTGCCCATAAAACTGAGGGCGGAAAAATTCCGCCCAAAGAAAAAAACGTTTTATTTGTTATGCCGGAAACCAACCTACGTAAGGGAGGTTTCTGTAAAATCCGATGTAATCCAAGCCGTAGCCGACCAAGAATTTATCGTCAACTTCAAATCCGTAAAAATCAGGGTCAATGTCGACAATTCTGTTGCATCTTTTGTTGATTAAAGTTACGAATTTCAATTTTTTAGCGTGATATTCATCTTTGAAAATGCTGAGCAAAGTTTTGCCTGTGTTGCCTGTATCGCAGATATCATCAACGATTAAGACGTTTTGGTCATTCAAGTTCGGGATTTTTGAATCGATGATTTTAACATCACCAGTTGATTTGAATTCGTTGCCGTAACTTGAAACCTTGATGAATTCTAATTGAATAGGGGTTTTCATCTTTTTAATCAAGTCGCAGGTGAAAAGAACTGAACCCTTCAAAATACTGATGACATAAAGCGGTTCGTCTTGCGGAAATTCTTCGTCAATCATATCAGCAAGTTCTTGAGTTCTTTTGTCAATTTCTTCTTCTGAGAAAAGGACTTGCAATTCTCTGATATCCCTGTCGGGCATATTCAAAAAATCAATATCTATCATAATTATATCTCCGTTTTGAGTTCTATTTTGTGTGTTGCTTTGTCTGTTACTCTTAATTTTTCGCTCATTCCGACACCTGCAATCCAAAGCACCTCTTGACCTTGGCATAATAGTAACAGTTTGTCTCTTTGGTGTCCCGGAATGTTTCGGTTAATGAAATATTTTTTCAATTTCATTTTTCCACTCATTCCTAATGGTTGAATGATATCACCATCACGTCTCGTTCTCAAGACTAATGGGAATTTTATTTTTGACAAGTCTGCAAAAATAAATCTTGCGGTCTTTTTGGGGAAATATTCAATGTCCTTGTCATATTTTTCGATAACAAGGCTTTCACGATTTTCGAACGGAAAATCCCCTTCGCCAGTGATGACAACCTCTCTTAACGATTTTTCCGCAGTGTCGTTTTCGTCCAAAACGTATGTGAATTTGTGCGAAACGAAAAGCGTCAACGTCGAGGTCAAAGACAGCGTCTTTCCTGATTTAGAAAGGTTGTTGTCTCCGATAAAGTTCATAACTTCCTGAACTTTTGTGAAACTTGGTTCAATGTCATTTTTTAATAACAAATTATATACGAAATGCCGACGAATAGCGGAATTCAGACGCATAAAGTTTTGCGTAAGCCATTTGTTGTTGAGAACAATCTGTCCTTCAATATTTTCCATCAATTCGTCTATGATTTTGTTGTTGCCGATTGCAATTTCAGCAAGGTTAATCAAAGATGTTTCCACGTTCGGATTAATTTCTCTCAAACGGGGCATGATGTTGTGACGAATGTTATTTCGGGCAAATCTCGTATCCTGATTGCTTGAATCGTTGTTGGGTTGAAGTTCGTTTTGAAGGCAATATGCTTCAATTTCTGCTCTTGAGAAGGAAAGCAGTGGTCGAACAATGTTCATATCATTGAGTTTTCGATATTCTCTGATACCCTCGAGACCGTTCAACCCCGTACCTTTTGCTATTCTATACAAAATTGTTTCTGCATTGTCTGTTTTTGTATGAGCGGTCAAAAGGACGTTCGCCCTGTTGTAGTCGTAAGTTCGCTTAAAAAATTCATAGCGTTGTTCTCTTGCGACGGCTTCGGTTTGTTTGATGTCATCGTCAATTCTTTCTGCACGGAATTTTATATCAAATTCGGCGCAAAATCTTTGAGCATTTGCTTCTTCGTCATCAGATTCTTCCCCACGCCAAGCATGGT
The DNA here is from genome assembly GCA_900313795.1 of uncultured bacterium. GTDB lineage: Bacteria > Cyanobacteriota > Vampirovibrionia > Gastranaerophilales > Gastranaerophilaceae > RUG841. Next base: position 1,889 of record OMSS01000029.1, read on the forward strand.
TCAAATGAGCCGCTACGAGGTTAAATCCGTATTTGTCCGATAATTGTTTTACGATGTGTAAAAGACACATTGAATCCCAACCGCCCGAAAATCCGACGATGATTGTTGTTTGGGGAGTTAATGAAATATATTTTTCGAGAATGTTTTTTACTGTCGTAATCATATTCTGCTCTTCGTGCTGCACTGTTATTGTAATATATTTTATAACAAAATTACATTTTTTTCATCAGGCAACTTTAGAATTTCGTGCAAATGAATTACAATTATTTTTTTTCGTTTTCGATTTTTTGTTGAATTTTGTTCATTGCGGCGAAAATATTGTCAAAATCAGCCTGATAAAGGTTTAACTCTTCATCAAATTTTATCGGGCAACCGAATTTTTCGAGTTCGCCAGCCACATTGTCGCTCAATTCGCCACCTTGTTCAATTAATACTTTTGCAATTTCTTTTTGATTGTTCAAAACGGTTATGTCTAAAGGTGTCATTCCATCATCAGCCAAAACATTTGCATCTGCTCCGTGTTTGAGCAAAAGTTTTACCATTTCAATATTGTTGTTGAAAACGGCATAATGAAGCGGTGCAAGCCCTTCGTCCGACAAAAGATTTATCTCGTCAGAAGTTTGAGCAATTTTTTCAACTTCCTCAAGATTGTTGGCGTTTACATATTCGCAAAATTGATTTAATGATATTTTTTCAACTTCAACTTTTTCGGGGTTTTCGGTTTGAGGGGTAACGTGCGGAATATCGACGGTCGGTTTTTCTTCAACCGATTTTTCTTCTGATGTGACAGGAACTTCTGCTGGGGGAAGTTTTTTTGTTTCTCCACCTGCTTTTGCAATAAGTGCAACGGCTTCCGGGTTATTTGATTTTATTGCTCTGTCCAATGCACTGTAACCTTCAGTGTCGGGCATATTAATGTTTAAATCTGTTTTAACAAAAAGTTCAATAGCGTCTTTGTCTCTTTTGATGATTGCTTCTGAAAGTCCGTCATTTGTGAACTCGTAACCTTTTATCATCAAATCGCATTTGTATTCTTCGACATCATTAGCCAAAGCGGGCATGCCTATTGCCAATACCGCAATTAAACTTAAAATATATTTCTTAACCACTCTCTTGCACTTTCTTCCCTGTTAAGGGACATACTCAGTATAGTTTTTTTATTTAATATTGTAAAGCGTTTTTTATAAAAATTTTGAATTTCATTTAAAAAAATGAGTTACAAAGGTTAATATTGTTGAATTTTTATGCAATTTTTCGTTATTCAAATACTTAACATGGGTAAATAATGTTTATGGTGCAGTAAAAATTTTTTAAAGAGGTGGAAATATGGTCAGTGTAAAAAATACAAAAGCGGCGAGTGCAGCGAAGGCAGTAACTTCAACGAAAGCCAAAACTACGACGAAAACGAATAAATCGAATAGCACTTCTAAACCTGCTGCGTCCAAAGACACCAAAGCAAAAGTTGATATAAAACCAAGTACGGTAAAAAATAAAGACGGCTCGATGACGAAAACGACCGTTGATGCAAAAACCGGTGCATATAAAACCGTAACTTATGACAAAAATGGCAAAAAAACAGAATCTGTAACCGTAAAACAAGACGGTTCGACAGCAACTACAAAGTACAATAAAAACGGCAATAAGACTTCGACAGTTGTTGTGAAAGAAAACGGCACGACCTCAAAGACCAAATACGATACAAAAACTGGAAACAAAAAATCGACTACAACTGTTGATTCAAAAGGTGGAAAAGCCGTAACGTCATATAATTCAAAAGGTGAAAAAGTTAAAACCACCAAAAAAGGTGCAGACGGTTCAAAAACAATCGTTTCATATAAAGACGGTGAAAAAAGCAAAGCCGTAAAAACCGATAAGAATGGTGATATCACAACGATTAAGTATAATTCAGAAGGTCAAAGAGTATCCAAACAATTCAAAGACGTAAGCACTGGTATTGTTGACAATACAAAATATACTTACAAAAATGACAAAATTGCATCTGCAAAAACAACGACAAAAAATGCAGATGGTGAAGAAATTAGATATACCGATACAAAATACAATGCTGACGGAAATAAATCCAAATCGGTTACAAAAAATACTTTGGGCGAAGAAATTTACGCAACGACTTACAAATACAATAAAGACGGCGAATTGACTTCGACACAAAAAACAAAACCGGACGGTTATGTAAAAGATACAAATTATGATACAAAAACTGGCAACAGAAAAAATTCTGTTGAAAAATTGGCAAACGGAAAAATCATAAACGCCGAATATAACATCAATACAAACAAAAAGACTTTCCAAAAAATTGAAAATACTAAAAATGGAGAAGTCACAAGAACGAGAACGTACACTTACGACAAGGACGGAAAAGTAAGTACGAGAATGTATTTTGACAAAAACGGCGAACTTGTCAATGTAAGTAAATATACAAAAGAAAAAGACGGCTCGATGACGAGAACGGATTACAGCGGTGACGGCAACTACGTTGGCGGTATGACGTTCAAGTATGACAGAGAAGGTAATAACACTCAAAGAATCAGTTATGATGTAGAAGGAAAGGTTAAATCTACAACAAATTATACCTTCTATAAATCGGGTGTTCGTGAATCTAAGGACAAATTGGATTCAGAAAATAGACCGTTTGAAGAAAAACGTTACGCAACGAACGGCGTTCTTCTCGAACATAACAAATATAAATACGATAAAGACGGCAATGTAATCGGTTCTTCACAAATCAAATACGATAAGAACGGTAATATTACTTCCGAAACGAAAACAGGCACTTTCTCTGAAGGAAAGAAAACCGAAGATTCTGAAAAGAAAGAGACGAATGAAACTCTGTCTTACGAACAAGGTTTGAACGCTTTAACGAAAGCAGGTCTTTATACAAACGACTTGATGGGTTCGTTGGAAGTCTTGCTTCAAGATGCTTATACTCAAGCAACAAGAGAACATGACGGCGACGATACTGCAATCTCGAAGGCACAAGATAAGTACAATAATTCAATTAATTCATTCCACGAATTGTTCAATAATATTGAATCGAAACGTTCGACATCTGGACAAAACTTGGAAGCATCGACTACGAAAACGATGAATGATGCGGTCAAAGGTGCTCTTACAACATCGCATGATTTGTATAACATGATTGAACAACCTATTATCGATGCGGCAAACGAAATTTTGAAAAACCCGAATGCAGCCGCTGATTTGAAGAAAGATGCACAATCGGCATTGAATTCACTTGAAAAATTCAAAGAAGAATTGCCTGATGTTTCAAACCTCAATTCAGAAAAAAATAATACAAACGGCACAAACGGCAGCAAAACTGACGGTTCAAACAACAGCAACGGCACAGATGGTGTTAATGGAAACGGTAATAAAACAGGCAAAGTTACAAAATCATCTGAGTACACAAGAGACACTCAAGGTCGTGTTGTTAAGGAAGTCATTAGCAGTTCAGACGGTTCGAAGGCGGTTGAAAACTATACTTTCGACATGAAAACAAACCGCTTGAACGTCAAAACATCTGTTGGTGCGGACGGCACATACAATCGTGCATCGTTTACTTACAACAAAGACGGTTCGGTTAAATCAATCGCAAAAACAACTGTTTCGGCTGACGGTACGGTTAAAACAATCACAACGTCTTACGATATCAAGGGCAACGTCACTGGCACTCAAGAGACCGAATGTCCTTCAGATATGCAAAAATATCAAGTCCTCAAGGACGCTAAAGATAAAAAAGCACAAATCGTTTAAGTTTTTCAAAAATCCTCGAGATAATTTCTCGGGGATTTTTTTGCATAATTTCGCTTTTTTCGTTGCGGAAAAACACTCGATATGCTAAAATTGTTGAATGATATACGATTGTAATTATGATTTTGAAAAAACTTTTCAAGCCGAAAATTTGTCGGCGAAAACTACGGTGATTGTTGAAAAAAGGCATGATTTGCTCTGTGTAAAGTCGCATTACTTTTTTACAAAAAAAATAAAAAATAAAAATTTATCGGAGAAATACAAAATGAAAGAATTTGGTCTTGTAAAATCTTCAAACGAACAAGCATATTTGTTCACTGTTGAGAATAAAAACGGCATGAGCGTTGACTTTTCGACACTTGGTGCGACGATTGTTTCAATCCGTATGAAGGATAAAAACGGCAACCTCGTCGATGTTGCACAAGGCTATAATTCAGCAGAATGTTATACCGATTTCCCCGTAGGACACGCAGGTGGCACGATTGGACCGATTGCGAATAAACTTGACTACGGCACATTTACTTTGAATGGAAAAAAATATGAATTAGAAAAAAATAAAGATGGCGGAAGAACGCACTGTCACGGTGCTTCTGACGGAATTGATATCAAAAATTGGAATTACGAATTAATTGATAATGGCGTAAAATTTACATATTTGAAAAAAGACGGTGTTGGCGGACACCCTGGAAATATTGAGTTTACGACGATTTATAAACTCACTGATGACAATGCGATTAAAATTATTTATGAAGCAAAAACCGATAAGGATACAGTCATAAACCTTACAAATCACTCGTATTTCAATCTTGACGGGGAACAAAATGCTCAGGAAGGGGCTATTTTGAACCACCTTGTGCAACTTCCCGCTTCTTCAAAATTCACTGTCTGCAACGAAGTTGCCGTGCCGACGGGGGAAATTAAGGAAACAAAAGGAACTCCGTTCGATTTCAGTAAAGAAACTGAGATTTCGAGTGTGATTGGGCAAGACGATGAACAGTTGAAAATTGGTGCAGGCTTTGACCAAAATTTCTGTGTTGATGGATATGACGGCAAAAAATTGATAGACGTTGCGAAGGTAAAATCGCCGAATACGGGCATTGTTCTTACTGTTTCGACAAATCTTCCGGGATTTCAGTTCTATACTGCAAATCATTTGGGCAAACCGATTCAACCGTTCGGCAAATCAGGCAAACGTTATGAAAAACGTTCGGCACTGTGTGTTGAACCGCAATTTTATCCGAATGCTGTTAATATAGAGGATTTTGAAAAACCAATTTTGAAGGTCGGTGAAAAATTCTGTCGAGAAATTGATTATAAATTCAGCGTGGAAAAATAAACCTGTCTCAAATAACAAGAAATGATATCAATAACCGTTATTCTGAGGAATTTATCCCGAAAAATCTATTTTCAATAGTTTTTTGAAGTTGATTTTTTCCAAAAAGAAACGCCGTTTCCAAAGAAACAGCGTTTTTATGAATTAATAATGTCGGTTATTTAATTTCGTAAATCCAGCCTTCAGGTGCTTCTAATCTACCCATTTGAATACCAGTCAATGTTTCGTACAATTTTTGGGTAATTTCGCCTGTACCGTTTTCGTACTTGTAAGTAACTTCTTCGCCGTGGTTTACAATTTTGCCAACAGGAGAAAGAACCGCTGCAGTACCGCAAAGTGCACATTCCTTGAAGTCTTTGATTTCTTCGTAAGGAATTACTCTTTCTTCAACTTGAAGTCCGAGGTAGTGTTCTGCGACGTAAAGCAATGAACGACGTGTGATTGACGGCAAAATCGTAGTGGATTTCGGAGTTACTACTTTATTATCTTTTGTAACGAAGATAATATTTGCACCGCCTGTTTCTTCGACGTTTGTTCTTGTTGCAGAATCGAGGTACATGTTTTCGTTATAACCTTGGTTATGAGCGTCAACGATTGCGTGCAAACTCATTGCATAGTTCAAACCAGCTTTAACGTGACCTGTTCCGTGCGGAGCGGCTCTATCGAAATCAGGAACTCTCAAAGTGATTGCTTCTGCACCGCCTTTGAAGTAAGGACCAACTGGTGTGCAGAAAAGTCTGAATTGATATTCGTGAGCAGGTTTTACGCCGATAATTGCATCTGAGCCGAACATATAAGGTCTCAAGTACAAAGTTGCCCCCGTGCCGTAAGGCGGTACGAAATCAACGTTTGCCTTAACAGTTTTGAGAACTGCATCGATAAATCTTTCTTTCGGGAACACAGGCATTTCAAGTCTTTCGCAAGATTGAATCATTCTTTCTGCGTTCAAGTCAGGGCGGAAGCAAACCGTTCTTCCGTCAACCGTTGTATATGCTTTCAAGCCTTCGAAGCAAGTTTGTGCGTATTGCAAAACGCAAGCACATTCACTCATTGTAATCATATCTTCGGTCGAAAGTTCGCCGTCGTCCCATTTTCCGTCTTTAAAATTCGAAACATATCTGTAATCGGTTTTAATATAACCAAAACCGAGGTTTTTCCAATCTATATCTTTTTTCATCATTTTCTCCTTGGGAAAATTTTCTTACAAATAAATTATACAACGCTCATAAAAAATTTCCACGAAAAAAACTTTTTTAATCACCCAACAGGCTAATCGCCCATAGGTCTACTGTCCCAAAATAATAGGTCTTTTGCATACCCGAGGTGTGCATTGTTCTTTTCTGCAAAAAATTGTTAAATAATAATATCTTTTTCATACTTCCAACTATTCTTAATTCCAGACAGCAGAGCGAGAAATCGCTCTTTTTTTTTATAATTTTACTTTGAAAACTGCTTTTTTTATATCAGATTGTTCACCATCTGTAATGCACGGGTGGTGTAAATCTTGAGGGAAAAAGATGAAAAATCTTCCGTCAAATGCCTTAATGTATTCACATTCCGCACTCAAAAATTCTATATCACGATTTTCGTCGTACGGAGTGACCGTTGTTGCAGTTTCGAGATTTGCATAACCGATTTTTTCATGTCCATTAATAACAATTTGTATGTCTAAATAATTTCTGTGTGCTTCTGGCACAGAAGCAGTCATATCCTTGGTTTTGTACTCATCAATGTTGACGTAAATATCTCTTCCGTCAATTTCATAACTTCCTTGTTTCATGTTTTTCAAGTCATTATTTTTCAAAAAATTTGAAATAATTTCGAATTTTTTGTTTAAGTTTATATATTTTTCAAAATTTTTTAAATCGTCAACTATCACGCTATGCCTACCTTTCGAGAATTGTAGTAAATGGCAAATATATATTTGTAAACAAATATTAACATAATCAAAACCAAAAAAGCAATAATTTAGTGAACAAATACTTTATATAAGAGTAGAGATTATAACTAAGAGATAGAGGTATTTTAATATGAACGAAACTCAATTGATGACGATTATGGGTGTTATTGCAGATCCTGAAAAGAACGTATATGATTTGTCGACAAGAAAGAATCGCCAAGAAATCGAGAGAATCGTTAGAATTATGAATATCTCGAAAGCCCAAAAAATCGAGAATAAAATGTTGTCGATAAAGAAACTTGCAACGTTTAAACTCGTGCTTAGTAATAATTAATTTGTTTGCGATATGATTTTTATCGAGACAAATTTACACAAGATGTAAACTATCTATCTCTTCGGCGTAAGCCGAAACTCTCTCTCTCTAAAATCTCTTTGCCCTCATACGAGGGCTTTTTTTTGAATTTTCGGTATGGCGATGTCGGGCACTCTGCCGAACAAAACGATTGAGTATCGTTTTGTGAGAGGGAAGAGCAAGCCCGTAAGTAGGAGTTTTCCGATGAAGCGACAAGTGCAAAGCACAAAGCGAAATCAAGGAAAACGACTACCCGAATAATTCAATTCATCGAAAAAGTTTATTGCGAAATGGGTAAAACTGACTGGACTGACACGAAAATCAGAGATTTTCTCGCAGTGACAACAAATGAAACAATTTTTATCAGACGCAAACTTAAAGGGACTGTGCCCCCTCGTAATTACAAGAACCGCAAGGCTTTATTCAATAATCGTCTTTGCTAACGAAGTGAAGCAATCCAGTAATTATACGTTTATCAAATGAGAATTTGAAGAATTTTTTAGGTGTTCGTGCTTTTAAAAATTTTGTCCCAAAAGGTTATTACGACATTGATTGGTGTAATTTTGAGGATAAATATAATATTGCAAAATTAAATCTTGAATGATTTTCAAATGTTTTTGATGCGGTAAATCGATGATTTACCGCATCCTACAGACTTATTTTAGTTTTTTTCCATTGTAATTATTGTCGGTAATAAATCTATTATCAAAATATTATTATCAGATAATTGTATTCCTTGAATAAATCTATAAAAATAGTTAAAGAAACAAATTTGTTTAGTTAATATTTCAAATTTATTTTGATTTTCGTCGTATTTGATTATTATTTTTTCATGAGGAATATTATTTTTAGAATTTTTGTTTTCGCATATAAACAAAGCATTACCATTATTAAGTTTAATCGGTACACAATTTTTACAATTAACATTGAAAGAATTTTCTCTTATTTTTTTTAGAGTTTTTGTTTTAATATCAAA
>OMSS01000140.1 GCA_900313795.1 uncultured bacterium
CGCAAATCATCAAGATTCGTTCAAATTTTATCTTAAAATTTTCAAAATCTTCACTGTAAAGCCGTCCGTTGACAGGGATTTCGTACTTTTGCAAGATATCAACGATACCCTTCATCATTGAATTATCTCGGAGCAAAATGGCGTAATCCGAATAATTGTCGCCATTTTTAACCCCTTCAATAATTTTTCTTGAAATAAAATCAAGTTCATCTTGAAAATCCGAAAACAAGCGGTATTCAATGGCTTTAGATTTTTTAAAATCATAACGACCTTCGAGAGGATTAATCATAAAAATTGCACGAGCAAAAATATCTTTATTAACTGGAAAGAGAGTATTCTCAAGGCTTTCGGTATCTTCGTTCGAATTTTCGAAAACAAAAGCATTTGCCCCCATAAACGTATGAATTTTAGCGTTTTTGTCCCCAATCAGAGTCAAATCATCTTCATTCACAATATTTTTAAGCAATTTCAGTTGAATTTGAGAGAGATTTTCCGCCCCAAAAACGTAGATTTTGTCATAATTTTTCGCCAAAGACTTTTTCAACAAATCATTGTTTTCAAGTTCTGAAATACAATTCAAAACGACATCTCGAATGTCTGAAAACTTGTTATTTTCAAGGGTTTCAGTGTATTTTTTGTAAATTTGGACAATTATTTTAAATCTTGTTTTTTCATCGTCTGAAATATTTACACTTTCACAAGCCGAAATCAATTCAGCACTGGATATTTCATTGATTTTAAACATACCGAAAAGATTATAAAGTTCACGAGGAAAACTTGAAGATTTTGTAAGATTTTTCAAAATTCGATGAGCCGATAAAAATTGTTTTGAAATTGACGAAATAACTTCTGTCGCAACGAAACCGGAGATATTTTGAGAGGTAAAAGTTTTTGAGGTTTTTGAGAGAATTTTTCTAACAAATCCTTCGAAAGAAGTCGTAAAAATGCCGTTTTCGTCTATTTTTTTCAATATCGACGAACTTTTGTCATAATTCATAAAAATCACGCAGAGTTTGTTTGAGGAAAAATTTTTGCCTCCCAAAGATAGAATTTCGTCCAAAATTTTCGCAGAATTTTTCGTGTAAATATCAATAATTTTCATAGTTTCCCCTTGCTTTATAATACACTATAAAACAGTCGTACGTCAAATTCGGACGGTTTTTTAGAAAGAAATTTTTCTTGATTTAAAAATATTTTTGGAAGAGAATAAAATCGAACTCAGCGGCATCGTCTAGGGGTCAGGATAGCAGATTCTCATTCTGTTGACACGGGTTCGAATCCCGTTACCGCCAATTTGGATAAAGGTTTGTTTTGTTATATAAAAAATTTTTAATCTCCATAATTTTAGCAATTATAGTATTTTTTCTATTCGATGTCCTATTTTATTTTGGATACCAAACATACCAATATTTGACAATTATTCACCCTGATCCAAACAATAAAATTAGTTATAGTAGATTTTTTAAATACGAAATTGCCAATTATTCATTAAAATCGAACAAATTCACCCTAAAAAACATCACTTTCAGACCAATAGAAAACGCTAACAGCCCAAAACGTCCAATTATTATCTTTGGTTGTTCGTATGCATACGGATACAATTTTGACAACAAAGAAACAATTTCCCATATTATGGCACAATTTTCAACCCGTCCAATTATAAATAGGGCTTGTTGCGGCTGGGGAATTCAGCACATGGTTTACCAGTTAAAAAACATTGATTTCACTGAATTTGCACAACTTCTTGGGGGGGGGGGGGTATAAGCCTCCAAAATATGTTTTTTTTGTTTTAATGGAAGAATATTGTCATTTTCAAAGACTAAAGTACACCTGCTTCACTGCCCCAAATAACGACTATTATCTTTCTTATATTGTTAAAAATGGGAAACTCGTACAAAGAGAACCTTTCGGAAAAATATACCTTAAATCCAACTTTTTGACTTATTTTTACAACAATTACTACATTAAAAATAAAGTTTTAAAAGACTTTAATAATAAGAATATAGAACTATTTGATTTATTCATTTTTCACTTCAAAATAGCAAATGAATTGATTAAAGAAAAATTTGGAAAAGACACAAAATTAATTATCTTAACCTTTGAAGATACGAAAAAAGAACTTTGGCAAAAAGAACTCGAAAAAAATGGAATTGACGTAATTGACATTGCAGAAACATTAAATACGAAAAATCTAAAAGATGAAAAATTGGAATTTTTCTATCCTCCACAATGTCCACACCCAACAGGAAAATTGTGGAAAACTTTATTGCCAAAATTAAAAGAAAAATATCCCGATTTGTAATATTTTCCCTTTAAAAATCCGATTGATTGTTGTAAAATTTTTCCAAACAGGAGAAATTATGAAAAGAATAGCAAGTTTTAGCGTCAATCACGATAAGTTAGAAAAAGGTATGTATATCTCCCGAATTGACGGAGATATCGTCACTTACGACATCAGAATGAAAAAGCCGAACAATCCCAAAAACGATTACCTCGAAAACGGCACTATGCACACATTTGAACACCTTTTTGCAACTTATGTCAGAAATACAAAATTCGCAAACAACGTCATCTACGTCGGACCAATGGGTTGCAGGACAGGATTTTACTTCCTAACAAGGGACTCAATCTCCCACAACGAGGCTCTTTCGCTCATCAAAGATACTTTCGAATTTATCAAAAATTTTGAAGGCGAAATCCCAGGCACAAAACGTGAGGAATGTGGAAATTACAAAGAACACAACCTTCAAGGTGCAAAGTCAACTGCTGAGAACATGTTGAGCATTTTAGAAAACTGGACAGAGGAAAAAATGACATATGAAAAATAATTCAAAAATCGCCGTAATTGGTGCAATGGACTGCGAAATCGAACTTTTGCGAGGGCTTCTCAAAAATCCAGAAGAAATAAATGCGGGCAGATTTACCGTATTTAAAGGGATTATAGGCAATCATGAAGTCATCGTCGCAAGAAGCGGTGTAGGCAAAGTCGCAGCCGCAAGTTGTGCCCAATTTTTGACCGACAAATTTCAGCCCGATTATATCATTAACACTGGTGTCGCAGGTGGAATTGCAGAAGATTTGAGCATCGGTGATGTAGTGGTCGCAACAAAATTGGTTCATCACGATTTCGATGCAACCGCCTTAGGTTACGCAAGAGGCTACATTTGCAACGGAATTAACCCCAAAGAGCCGACAATCTTCTATTCTGACGAAGAATTAAACAAAAAATTTCTCGAAGTCGCAAAGAAAACTTTGCCCGAAAAAAGCCTGCACAAAGGCTTAATCGCCTCAGGTGACATGTTCATCGGAACTTCATCTAAAAAAGAAGAATTAAAAGAACTTTTCGGAGCAACGGCAGCGGAAATGGAAAGTGCCGCAATCGCTCAAACCGCCTTCTTGAACCACATTCCATTCTTAATCGTCCGTGCAATTTCTGATCTTGCTGACGGCACAAAAACGGAAAATTTCGGCGAATTCGAAC
>OMSS01000157.1 GCA_900313795.1 uncultured bacterium
GCTCTTGCGATGCCGATTCTTTGCTTTTGACCTTGTGAAAGTCCTGTACCATCACGGTTTATGACCGTATTCAAGCCGTTTGGTGACTCCATAATTTGGTCATAAAGTTTTGCTTCTTTCAAAGCCTCATCGATTTTGTCTCTATCAATTTGAGCGTTCGGAATACCCCAAGCGACGTTTGTGACAAGGTTTCCCATAACCGTATTCGTATTTTGAGAAACGTAGCCCAAAATGTTTTGATAACTTTTTATATTTTGAGGTTCAAGTTTCGTATCGTCGATATAAATCTCACCATTTCCGAGCAACAAACCCGTCAAACAGTCAACTAAAGTTGTTTTTCCTGCTCCGGAAATACCGATAATTCCGACATATTCGCCCTTATTAACGGTAAAATTGATATCCTTCAAAACATAATTTACAGTATCATACGAATAGGACAAATCCTTTACTGTTACTGCTTTTTCGAACGACATTCTATCCGTTGTCGGCATCGTAATATAATTTTCGTAAGCCTTAAACGAATCGTAAAGATTGAAAATCATATCAGGATATTCACGGTACATGTCCATATAATTGATACAAACTTGGCTCTTGTACATCAAAGGCAAAATTCTGAACAAAGAGATTGCGACAACGCCCAAAGCAACCAAAATATTTGCTCTATTCATGCCGTATTCGTTGAAAATTCCGACAAACAAAATGATAATCGTGATTACGAAAATAATTTCGATTATGTATTGTGGAATAATCGGCAAAAGGTTGATTTTTTCGTTGAGAGGGATAATCTTTTTGGATAGACGTTTATAAATTCCATAGAAAAATCCTTCAGAACTTGTGATTTTAATTTCTTTCAGGCATCTTAAACAATCCATAAGCATGCTATAAGGGCCTTGTTCTAATTTATATCGTTCATCGGCATAAAATTTCGATTTGTGGAAAATAATTCTGTTTTGAACCGATGCTGACACAATAAAGAACATTGCAGCAAAAATAGTATATTTCGGCAATAAATATATCATCCATATAAAAATCAGCCCGATTACAATCGTATTAGACGTAAAAACAATGACCCTGAAAACGAAATTGTCAAAAACAGTGTCAACAACGCTCGAAATATTGAAAAAACGGTCACTGTCGCCATACTTGCTATTCATCTGGAACGGTGAATACAAGTACATTCGCATAAACATTTCTTTGATATCAAGTGCCCACTCTTTGAGGAGTTTATTTTGCCAAAACATAATAAAAATGCCATAAATGTTTTTCAAAATAATCATTGCGATTAACGCAAATGCTGCAAACTTGAAAACCGCCGTGTCATCAGGCAAATGGAATATTTCCTTAGCCGCTTTCAAGAAGAAATTTTGTGACATCATATTCGGGTCAATCAACATTATCAAAAACGGTAAAATGATTGCAACACTAGCGAAATCAAACAAACTGGTCAAAAATGTATACAGCCCCATAAGCCATATCTGCGGGCCATGACCTTTGCCAAAATATTTTAAAAATTTGATAAATGTTGCGTAAAACAAAATTCCAACCTCATAAAAATTATATCACGGTTTATTTCAAAATCGTAGATACATATGGATTTGTATCATTTTTCAACATATCCTTGTATTCGGCAAAATCGTTGACTTTCGACAGAATTTTTGAAACTTTTTCCCTGATGGTGTAATCTTCATGATTATACGATTTTTCAATAACTTTGGCGAATTTTTCTCTGTATTCAACCTCTTTTGCAAACTCTGCAAGGGTTTCAAGATACCAATACAACTTGAATGTTTTCTTGATGATTTCATGATTAGAAAGCAAAGTCTCGTCCTCAACGTAATCATCAAGTGTCAAAATCCTATCAAGCAGTGCTTCTTGAACAATTTCTTGCTCAGGCAAAAACTTTATCACCTCAAGAATATTTCTCGCAACAGTCGGAATAATGTCGTTCAATGCGTTCAAAAATATTTCCCGCAAATCAGCACCACAAAAATATTCCCGCTCATTTTCGTCTTTTAAAAATTCATTAATCCTAAAAGAACAAATCTCCCGAACTGGCCCATGCTGCCCAGTCAATACAGACGTCAACATCTTCGCCTCATCAACAGATTTTACCCCATCAAGTTTTATAAGTGCAATTTGCTTTTTGATATCATCATCACCACTTAATGCCGCAAAAATCTCATCTCTTGGAAACTCACATTCCATAAGAGAATACGCCTTGTTCATATCTTCTGGAGAGTATAAAACGAAATATTCTTTTTCCATATAATTATCATACTATAAAAAAATCCTCTTGCAGAAACAAGAGGATTTTTGAAATTTTGAACCATCTCTGTTTTGCCACAACAACAGTGTCGGGACAGATACAGAGCCAAAACGGATTAACGTTTTGAGAATTGGAATCTTTTTCTTGCTCTTTTGCGACCGTACTTTTTACGTTCTTTTTCACGTGCATCACGTGTAAGCAAGCCTTCTGATTTCAAAACTGATTTGAGTTCTTCGTTGTATTCAACAAGTGCTCTTGAAATACCGTGTCTGATAGCGCCTGATTGTGATGAAACACCACCACCAACAACTTTAACTCTTACATCAAAGTTTGTTTGGTTGTCTGTCAAAGCCAACGGACGGAAAATCATCATTTCAAGTGCCGGTCTGTTGCCGATGTATGCAGCAAGTGTCTTTCCGTTAACAAAAACACGACCTTTACCCTTAACGAGTTTTACAACTGCTGTTGAGGTCTTTCTTCTGCCTGTTGCAATATACATTTTTTCAGCCATTATTTAACCTCCTTGTCGTCGAGTAAAATCGGATTTTGTGCTTGGTGCGGGTGGTTAGGACCTGCATATACTTTGAGTTTGTTGAATTGTTCTTGTCCCAAAGTGTTGTGAGGCAACATACCTTTTACAGCCTTTTCAATCGCAGCACAAGGATTTTTTGCAACTAAATCTTTGAAAGATGTTACTTTCAATCCTCCCGGATAACCGGTATGAGAATAATACATTTTATCTGTTTCTTTTTTACCCGTTACAACAACTTTTTCTGCGTTGATAACTACGATGAAATCACCTGTGTCAACGTGCGGAGTGTATTGGGGTTTATGCTTGCCTCTGAGCATGTTTGCAGCAAGTGCAGCCAATCTGCCTAAAGTTTTACCTTCGGCGTCAATAACGTACCACTTTCTTTCAACTTCGAGAGGTTTCGCTGAGTATGTTTTCATATGCCATCTCCATGTTTATATTTTTGTCGTATATCACTTTCATAAGTGTGAGTCCGTCGGGACTCGCTGCCGGTCCTGCTTTTGCTCTGTTCCTGCTTTATGAATAGTATCGAAAAACTTCCATGTTGACATATCTCCTTCAAAATCTGAA
>OMSS01000041.1 GCA_900313795.1 uncultured bacterium
AAACAAATTTGAAAACACATTAAATGCAGTTCCTGTAATTGCAATATTTATGCCATTGTTGGCAGGATTGGGAGGAAATATCGGTACCCAATCAATCACAATCATTATCCGTGGGTTGTCAACCGGACAACTCAATATGAGTTCAGCCATTCATCAAATTTTCCGTGAACTTCGAGTCGGGGTTATCATCGGAACGTTGTTTGGCGTTTTGGTAACTTTATATACTTGGCAATGGAAGCATAACATCGATTTCGGCATCGTTGTAGGGGTTTCGATGGCAATTAACATGTCAGTTGCAACATTATTGGGTGCAATTACACCGTTCTTGCTCAAGAAATTCAAGATTGACCCTGCAATCGCATCTGGTCCTGTAATTGCAACAATCATCGACGTTTTCGGCATTGCGATTTACTTTACGCTTGTAACTTTCTATTTAATGAAAATTATGTAACGGAGAGCGAAGTTGAAAGAGAATAATGTCATAATAATATCCGATAATAAAAACTTTGCGACGAATTTGGCGTCGAAAGTTTTGTTGCTTCGCTCGAGTGATTCAGTCGGTGTAATGGATTATAAAAAGGCTGGACAAAGAGTGAATAACCACCCTGCGGATTTGATTTTAATTCATACAAATGACCTCGAACAATTGAATTTTATCAAAACGATTAAAAATTTTTCAAACCTCAAAAGAGCCTCTATACTTTTGGTTTCCGATAATAGAGAAAGTGATTTTTTATGTCGGGCATTTGATTTTGGAATTGACGATTTTATTGAAGAAAATACTGACGAAACCGTCCTTAATATGCGGATAATGTGGGGGTTGAAGAAAAAATTGCTAACTGATATGTCGCATAAAAAATCTTCACTGCTTTCGTTGATTGAAGTCACGGACAAAAACGGATACTTCGAAAAGGCTTATACACAAATGCTTTTCGAACGTGAGTATAAAAAATGTCTCACAAGATATGACAATACAATTTTTATGATTTTGTTGGCTGATATTCGTTGCAAGTCGCAAATGGCAAACAAAACTATCGAGGAAGCGTTGGTCAAAACGCTCAGAGAGACCGACTTGTGCGGACATGCACCTGATGAAAAATTTTATTTGCTTTTATACAAAACTGATGAAAAAGGGGCAAAGAAATTTTTCCAAAGATTGAATAACATTTTGCCATTCGAAACCTCTGTTTCGGCAGCGGCGATGAACATTTCAGGTGTTGAAAATTTCAAAGTTGCAGAAAAAAGTTTGAATAAAAAATTGGTTCAATCTTTGACGAGTGTCAATGCGATTAACATAGTCGAAACTACCCCGAAAAACCTTACGAGCAAGGTCGACAATGTCGACAGACTCGCCGACAGACAAAAAAATGGACTTACAAACATAAAATATTTACAAAGAGATTTTGCAAAGAGAATGGAAAAACTCATCTCTCCTGCATTTTTCAAAATGCAAGCCATTTATGAGCCGAAACTCTTTAATACCGATATTTTACAAGTTTTCAACAGCAGCGAATGTAGATTTATCATAAAAAAAGAAAACAACAAATCCGAAATTGTCATAAAATACAACAACGACAGACAAATCGGGGTTGAAATAACGGAAAATTTCAAATTTAAGTCGAATAAAGAAGAACTTTCGTTTTCGCAAGAAGAATTTTCGAGCGAAAAAGTCGAAAACATTATCCAAACTGTTGCAGAAAAGTTCCGTAAAAATTTATACAAAAATGAAGAAGAAAGCATATTATGAACTTGTTAATCACATCATCTGTTGAAAAATCCATTGCAGAAGCAGCAAAAACAGCAACAGAACTCGGCACAGGGCTTGAGATAAGCAGATTTCCTCACTTAGAAAAAATTGATGACGACTTTCAATCGATTATAAAAGAAATGAAAGATGGAGTTGCAGATTTTGACGGCATTTTGACTTTGCACGCACTGTTTTCGGGGTTGAACCCGGGAGTGAGCGACAAAGGTTTAAAAGCGGTTGTTGACAAAAGATATCAACAATCCTTCGAAGCCGCACTTGCTGTTGGGGCGAAACACGTCAACTTTCACTCTGGACACAAAGGTATGCACCACCGTTTATCCATTGAAAAAAATTGTCAAAATTCGATAAAATTTTGGAAAGAATACATCAAACAATTTGAGGACAACGGCATTATCGCAGTGCTTGAAAACGTTTTAGATTTTGATTATGAACATATCAAAACCATTGTTGATGAGGTAAATTCACCGTTTTTGAAGATTTGTTTAGATACAGGCCACGCTAATCTTTGTTCAGAAATTTCACCGCAAGATTGGATTAAGATTTACGGAAACCGCTTGCAGCACATGCATTTGCACAATAATTACAAAACAAATGATGACCACAACGGCATAAAATACGGCACAGTAAATTTCTTAGGAATAGTCGATACGCTCAAGACCGAAAAACTCGACCCTTTCATCGTTTTCGAAATTTTTAACAAGAAAGAACTTATTGAAAGTATTGAAATTTTTAAAAACCTCTGCCAATAGTCGATTGCAGACAATAACCGTTCGTTGAAACTTCAAAGCCCACAGCAGTTTCGGACATCAATTCCGAGCGTTGATTTTTGTAATCTATACTCCAAGCACCCAAAAACTTTGCACCGACGTGATTTTCGCCATAAGCATAGGCATAAACGATAATTCTGTCTTTGTTATATTTATCCCAACCAATTGGGTACAAATCCCACATATAATCAATCAAATCAAGGTTGTGGTCGTTTTTCCAATGATAACGAATTGCCTCACGAAGGGCGGTAAGTTCGTACGCCTTTTCATTTTCAAAATGGTAAGTCCAAATATGAGTTTCCCAAGGGCCTTTGGTTTGTGCACCAACTTTTTCAGCGACCGCAATTTTTTGTCCGTCCTCTGACCAATCAATCAAAGCAAGTGTTCTTTTTTCATATTGAAAAAGTTCTTTTGTACCAACAGAAAGAACAGGTTTGCGTTCAGCCTCGATTGTGTGAAAATCGGTCAAAGCACTCTCGATAGAAGTTCCATTCGGAATTTTTATGTAAAACATTTCAGATGCGACCTGTTCAGAAGTCGGCAAAGAATAGATGACAGAATAAATCAAACGTGACTTATCGGGCGATAAGATTGCGGGAGTAACGAGTTCACGCCTTGTCAACAAAAGTCTCAAGTCCAAATTCTTCACACCAGGGGGAGAATTGTACTTGACCACCCGAACCCCACGGTCAGGAACATTGTTCAACTTTTCATCTTTTTTGTATGAATGAGAAGGAACAGTCTTTTCCTCACGCTTGACTTCCTTAGACATCGCAATATATTCTGCCCAAGTCTTAGGGGCTTTGTTATCCCTTACAACCAAAGCAAAATGGTATTTTTTAACCCCTTTTGTCGGGATATACAAATTTTCCTTCGACTTAAAAATCGAATGTCTGAACTTTTTTCGTTTTTCTTGATTTGCAACCTTTTTGCGAAGTTTTTGAACCTCTTTCGTCTCGGGCATCGGTTGCAAAATATCAGGCAAATCCTCATCAGGTTCGCCCTGTTCGGTATTGTCAAATTGAGTGTGCGGACGTTCTTTTTTCGCCTTTTTAACTTTTTTGGTCTTTTCCGGAGCAGACTGATTTTGTTCATCAGCAGCAAAACAGTATGACGGAAAAGCCACACACAGTGCGATAAAAAGTATCAAAAATACTTTAAACTTTTTCATTAAACAAGACCTTCTCGGTATGCCTTTGCGGTCGCTTTGTGTTTATCAGCGACGTATAATTTTCCCAAAATGTTGTGAACGTGTGCCCTAGCGGTCGAAATTGTAATGACAAGTTTTTCTGCAATTTCATCATTATCCATACCTTCTGCAATCAAGCAAAGAACCTCATATTCACGTTTTGTAAGTCCATATTCCTTATATTTCAAAGGATTTGGCGTATTAGGTCTAACATCTTCTGTCTTTTGTTTTTGAATATTTGAAAGCACTAACTTAGCGATTGCTGGGTCAAGCCACGCAACGCCTTCCGACACTGAGGTTATGGCTGTTTTAAGTTGCGTTTCATCGGCACCCTTCATAATATAGCCGTCTGCTCCGGCAGAAAGTGCCGCAAACACATCATCGCCGCAATCACGAGATGTGTAAATCAAAATTTTTGCCGAAGAACCGTTTTCTTTAATCGTTCTTGTAGCCTCGATGCCGTCCATAACAGGAAGTCCAATGTCCATCAAAATTACATCGGGAGAAAGTTCTTTTGCAAGTTCAACACCTTTTTTGCCGTCCTCAGCAGAACCGACAACATTTATTCCCTCGCATTGTTCCAAAACCATTTGCAACCCGAGCCTTGTCATAGTGTGATCTTCAACCAAAAGAACCTTTATCATATTATACCTTATTCTTTACTTTTGCAGCGTCTAACAAGAGGAAGAAAAATTCGCTGCCCTTGTTTTGCATACTTTCGAGCCAAATTTTTCCGCCGTGTGCCTCGATAATTTGTTTTGACAAATACAAACCGAGTCCCGTACTGACAGAACGACGATTTTTTGTTCCTTGAGAAAATCTTTTGAACATTTTTGTCACATCATCGTGTGCAATTCCGATGCCGTTATCTTTTACGGAGAACATGTAATCAGCACCGTTCAACGTTGATTTTACTGATATTTTGCCATTTTCGTTAGTATAATTTACGGCATTTCCGAGCAAATTCATCATTACCCGTCTAATTTCATTTCTATCCGCAAAAATATCGACATTAACAGTGTCGTCTAATTCTCTTATTAATTCAATATTTTTTGATTGTGCAAGCGATTCAATCTCATCGCAGCATTGATTTACCAAACCGTTTGGAGAAAATTCTGTTTTTGAAAGCGGTATCGTGCCTGATTCGTACTTATAAACTTCCAAAAGTGCATTTACCAAACCAAGCATATCTTTGTTGCTTTGAGTCATTGTGGTAAGCAAAAGATTTTGCTTTTCCGTCAACTCGCCAAGTTTGCCTTCCGTGAAGAATTTTAGAGTTTGGATTGCCGCAAGTAACGGTGTTCTCAAATCATGAGTCAATGTCGCAATAAAATCTTCCCGCAAACGTTGAGCCTCTTTTTGTGCCGAAACATCACGGACTACGCAAACATAATAGTCACCTTGCGGAATATGAGCGTAACTGATGTCTGTCACAATGTCCGTACTATTTACCGCATTTTTCACAACAATATCGTGAACCATTCCGCTAACTTCGAATTTTTCAAACTTTTTCGTAAACGGCTCGCCATCAGTTTCAAAAAGTTCGTCCAACGACATCGCCTTGACCATAGACTCAGAAAGCCCAAACATCGTTTCCATCGCACTATTTAAGCCATCGACCTTCTTATCTTTAGAAATCAAAATTATACCGTCAGCACAGTTTGAAATAACAGCATTTAATTTTGCATTAGCCTCTAAAAGTTCCGCCGTACGAGCTTTTACCATATCTTCCAAGTGCAATGAATAACGTTCAAGTTTAGCATTTGCACTATTCAACTCGGTAATTTTTTCTTTTAAAGATTGGACAAGATTGCTTCTTTCAATACCGTTTCTGATATTGATAATCAAATCGTCGTTGTCCCAAGGTTTTTCAATATATTTATACAAACCAACTTCGTTAATTGCCCGAACAGCGTTTTCCTTGTCCGCATAACCTGTCATCAAAATCATACAAGTGTCAGGATACAAAGCCTTTGCCTCTTTTAAAAATTCCAAACCGTTCATCTCCGGCATAACAAAGTCTGAAATAATCAAATCAGGCTTATTTTCTTTTAAAAATTCAACCGCCTCTTTTGGGACATTAAAAAAATGAGTATCTGTGAAACCTTCGAGTGCTAATAACGTCTTTAACGTCGAAGTAACCATTTTTTCATCATCAACTATAACAATTTTTTTTGATTTATACATATCTATATCCAATGTCTGAAGTCAGCAAAATAACCGCTGACACTACACAATACAATGATAATGTATTTGTTGAATAAATACAAATTTATTAAATATTGTTAATACTTGTAAGGCTTTGTTTTCGCCGAAATTCAGCCTTTTTGCTACTGAGGCATGGCTTTTGGCATGGTATAAAATTTTGAGAACTTTTCGATTTTGACTTATTTTTGATTTTATTTATAGTACAAAAACAAATAAAAAAAGCCGATTCTTTCGAACCGACTTTTTTCGTTTATTGGTTTAAAACTATGCGTTGATTTTGTCAACAACACCAGCACCAACTGTACGTCCGCCTTCTCTGATTGCAAATCTCATACCTTCTTCGATTGCAACAGGAGCGATAAGTTCTACGTTCATTACAACGTTATCACCAGGCATTACCATTTCGCCGTCGAATTGGATTGAACCGGTTACGTCAGTTGTTCTGATATAGAATTGCGGTCTGTATCCAGGGAAGAACGGAGTGTGACGTCCACCTTCATCTTTTGTCAAAACGTAAACGTTTGCAGTGAATTTAGTGTGCGGGTGAATTGAACCGGGAGCTGCCAATACTTGACCTCTTTGAACTTCAGTCTTATCAACACCTCTGAGCAATGCACCAATGTTGTCACCAGCTTGACCTTCGTCGAGTTGTTTTCTGAACATTTCAACACCGGTTACTGTTGTTTTCTTAGTTTCGCCAAGACCAACTATTTCAACTTCTTGACCAACTTTAACACGTCCTCTTTCAACACGGCCTGTAGCTACTGTACCACGACCTGTGATTGAGAAGATGTCTTCAATCGGCATAAGGAACGGTTGATCGATGTCACGTTCAGGAGTCGGGATGTATTCATCGATAGCATCCATCAATTCCCAAATTTTATCAACCCATTTGTCTTCGCCTCTTTTGATTGACGGGTTAGCTTGAACTGCTTCTAATGCTTTCAAAGCTGAACCTCTGATGAACGGAATGTTGTCTCCATCAAATTCGTATTGAGTAAGCAATTCTCTTGCTTCCATTTCTACGAGGTCGAGCAATTCTTCATCATCAACCATATCGCATTTGTTCAAGAATACTACCAATCTCGGAACACCAACTTGTCTTGCCAACAAGATGTGTTCTCTTGTTTGAGGCATAGGACCGTCAGTTGCTGCGATAACGAGGATACCGCCGTCCATTTGTGCAGCACCTGTAATCATGTTTTTTACATAGTCTGCGTGGCCCGGGCAGTCAACGTGTGCATAGTGTCTTTTTTCGGTTTCATATTCAACGTGTGCTGTTGAAATGGTGATACCTCTTGCTTTTTCTTCAGGTGCAGCATCGATTTCATCAAATTTCTTTGCTTGTGCTTGACCTGCAGCTGCCAATACTGCTGTAATAGCGGCTGTCAAAGTTGTCTTACCGTGGTCAACGTGTCCTACGGTACCGATGTTAACGTGCGGTTTCGTACGTTCATATTTTTCACGTGCCATGAGATTAATCTCCTTTTCTGTAATTATCTCTACCGTATATTTCCTAAATCTACATTATAGGCGATTGCTTTCAAATTAGCCTTTGACGGGATTTGAACCCGTGGCCTCTCCCTTACCAAGGGAGTGCGCTACCCCTGCGCCACAAAGGCTTATAAGAAAGAGTTTGGGCAGAGGTGGATTCGAACCACCGTACACTCTCGTGAACAGATTTACAGTCTGTCGCCTTTAGCCACTCGGCCATCTACCCATATTAACTTTTAAAGTGCTAATTATTAAAATTAGCCGGTGATAGGAATCGAACCTACAACCTACGGTTTACAAAACCGTTGCTCTACCGTTGAGCTACACCGGCACCACCACTTTCGCAGTTGTATGATTATCTTATTAAGGACATAATTTAATGTCAAGTATCTTTTTTCAAAAATTTATTTTTTTTATTTTTTCTTACTCCCTAACAGGCTTTTCCCTTGATTATTTACTTATTTTCCAAATTGTGTTATAGTCAGAAAACAAGTCAGGAGGCTTATTATGGCAAATATTGAAGAAGTTAATGATAACAATTTCAAAGCCCGTGTTTTAGACAAAAACGGCGTTACCGTTGTAGATTTTTTTGCTCCTTGGTGTGGTCCTTGCAGAAAAATGGCTGAAGTTCTCGCTCAAATCGCAGACGAATATCAAGGCAAAATCAACATTTACAAGTTAAACACCGACGAAAACCTTGAAACTGCTAAGAGCATGTCCATCAGCAGTTTACCCAGCGTTTTGGTTTACAAAGACGGCGAAGCATTAGAAAGAATGGTCGGTTTAATGCCCAAATCAGCTATCATTTCTAACATTGAAAAGCATTTATAATTAATCTTTCAACAAAAAACACCTCTCGCTTTGAGGGGTGTTTTTATTATTTTTATTAAACATGTAAGCATGCTTTTATTGAGGGTATCTCGAGGTTGCTTTTCTTAGCATGGCTGCCAGTTTTTTGCAACCGTCAAACCCTCTATTTTCAAGTTTTTTCGCCGCAGTTTCAATATCATATTTAATCAATCGGTGTTCGATTTCATAATCACCGTTATCCGCAATATTTATAATGGCATAGCATGCCTTAGGATTTTCGGCGAAGGGTCTGCCAACACTTCCAACGTTAACAACCGTTTTGCCTGTATTTGTCGCAAAGCCGCAAGGAACATGCGTATGTCCGCAGAAAATCACTTCCGCATCTGCATTTGCAACCATTTCTTCAACTTTTTCAATCGACAAATCGCCCGTAATATTTTCATCATTTTTTCTTGGAGAACCGTGGCAGAGCATAATTTTCACGCCATTTTCGTCAACAATCAAATTTTCAGGCAAATTTGCCAAAAATTCCTTATCATCAGACGTCAAATCTTTCAAATCTGCACGATAAGCACTTGCCATAACAGGAACATGCTCGTCTAAAACTTTTTCAAATTTTTCATTATAAGTTCCCAATTTTTCGTCAGTATTTCCCTGAATTAGTAAAAATTTATCATTTTTTAATAAATCTTTCATCAGTATTTCCCTGAATTAGTAAAAATTTATCATTTTTTAATAAATCTTTCACTCTGTTAACGACCTTTGAAGGTTCCGGACCAGCCATTGCCAAGTCGCCCAAACAAAAGATTTTATCGCACTTTTGACCTTCAATGTCTTTCAAAACGGCATCTAAAGCCTCATTATTTCCATGAATATCTGAAATTATTGCAATTTTCATAGCCCGCTCCTTAAAATTGTGCTATCCTCTAAGTATATTTTAGCAGGAAGTAATTATGATTAAAAGAAAAAAAACAAAAGTTATAGAAATCGGAAACGTCAAAGTCGGCGGTGACAATCCGATTACAGTTCAATCTATGTGTAACACCGACACCCGTGATGTTTTGGCAACGGTAAGGCAAATTGAAGAATTACAAGATGCTGGCTGCGAAATCATCCGACTTGCAGTTTTGAACAAAGAAGCGGCGGCTGCAATAAAAGACATTGTTCCAAAGGTAAAAATTCCTGTAATTGCAGACATTCATTTCGATTACAGACTTGCGTTGCAATGTATTGAAAACGGCATTTCCGCCCTCAGAATCAACCCTGGAAATATCGGTCGGGACGAATTTGTAAAGAAAGTTGTTAACTCTGCGAAAGAACATCAGGTTCCTATCAGAATCGGCATCAATGCTGAAAATTAAAAAAAAAATCTT
>OMSS01000001.1 GCA_900313795.1 uncultured bacterium
AATGGTGAAATTCGACAATTTATTAAATTTTTTCAAGTAAAAACAAGAATACAGACCTAATACAGACGATGTGCAAGTGCCGATTGTGACGATAGCAACATCGGGTAAGATTTTGTATGCAAACACTGCGGCAAATAATCTTTTTGAGATAAATGATGCCAAAGATTCAAATATTACAGACTTGATAAAAGCGGATCTTCCATCAATGATTAACGGTAGTTCAGGCTCTGTTCGCAAGGCTTTCAAGGTCGCTATCGACACAGACAGATATGTCGAAATTTCTTCGAAAGAAAATACTTTTGAGCATTATTTTATTTTGACGTTTAAAGATGTTACAAAAGATTATGTTTTGCTTAACAAATTAATCGAATACCGTACGAATATGGACAATTTGGGCAAAAATAAGAACATGTTTCTTGCTCAAATGGCAAATGTGTTTAATTCACCTGTAAAATCCGTTATAGGCTATTCTAAGGCTATTTTGGAAGGTATGGGCGGTGAGACTGACGAAAAGCAAAGAAAATATTTGAACATCATTTATAAACATTCTGAAGAACTTTATAAATTACTCGATAGGGTTACTGAACTTGCAAAAGTTGAGGCACAACTTGTCAATTTTTCATACAAAAATTATGACATTACAAATCTTTTAAATTCTGTTTACACTGAATATACGGCTAAAACGGCAGAAAAGGGTGTGCAATTTGCGATTAACACGGACAATTTGACCCAAAAGGTTATTTACGGTGACGATATTGTTTTGAAATCAGTAGTTTCATACCTTATTGACAATGCGATTTTGTCTTGTGATTTTGGCACGATTGTTATGGAACTTTCGGATAGAGAGTATCTCGAACGGGGCGAAAAACTTTTGAAAATAAGAATTACAGACCCAAGCACACCTGCAAAACAAAGCGAAATGGCAAATTTGTTCAACCCGTATTACCAACCTGATAAGAAAAATCGTACGACACTTATCAAGAGTTTGAATCTTTGTATTATTGGCAATTTGGTCGGACAAATGAACGGTCATATTTCAGCAGAGACGGAAACTTCGGGATTTTCAATCGTAATTCCGACGGATAAATTAATTGAGACAATGGATTTTGCTTCGAAGGTAAATTAGTATGGCAAATGTAATCCTCAAGCACGTTTCCAAACTTTACGACAACAAGAAAAAAGTCATTAACGATGTGTCACTTGAAATTCGAGATAAAGAATTTTTGGTACTTGTCGGCTCATCAGGTTGCGGAAAATCCACCGTACTCCGTATGATTGCAGGACTTGAAGAAATTTCTGAAGGTGAAATTATTATAGGCGACAAGGTCGTAAACAATGTCCACCCGAAGGATAGAGATATTTCTTTCGTTTTTCAAAGTTATGCACTTTATCCTCACATGAGCGTTTATGATAATATGGCATTCCCTTTGAAAATGCGTGGTTTCAAGAAAGATGAAATTGATAAAAAAGTTCGTGAGGCTGCGGAATTTTTGGATTTGAAAGAACTTTTGGATAGAAAACCGAAACAACTTTCTGGCGGTCAAAGACAACGTGTTGCTTTAGGTCGTGCGATTGTTCGTGAGCCAATGGTTTTCCTTATGGACGAACCGCTTTCGAACCTTGATGCGAAACTTCGTGCAAAAACGAGAGCAGAACTTAAAAAACTTCATGAACAACTTCAGACGACGTTTATATACGTTACTCACGACCAAACAGAAGCCCTTACGTTGGGCGATAGGATTGCTGTTATTGATAAAGGGGTAATTCAGCAAGTGGATACTCCTGATGTTATTTATAACTCTCCTGCAAATGTTTTTGTGGGCGGATTTTTGGGTTCACCGCCGATGAACTTTATCAAAACTGAAATTAATGACGGAAAAATTAATATTAACGGCGTGGATTTCGAATTGACGGAAGAGCAAAAAAATAAATTGAACGGAAAAAAAGAAGTTCTTTTAGGTATTCGGGCGGAAAAATTCAACGAGCCTGATGGAACGTTGAAATTCCCCGCAAAGGTTAGAATTACGGAAATGCTCGGTAGCAAAAAGATTGTTTTTGTTGACTGTAACGGTCGAGAATGTCAGGTTGAAATGCCTGCCGAAGGAACTTATGACAATGAAGTAAATTTGTCAGTTTCGAACAAAAATATTCTGTTTTTCGACCCAGAAACCGAAGCAAGAATTTATTAGAGGTAAAAAATATGGCTTATAAAAGTTGCGAAGATAGTTTGCACACGATATGTTTTATGCCCGAGGGTTTGAGACATTGTATGTATATGATTCCTGAGAATGCACCTCCGGTTATTCCGATTTTTTCTAATCGACCTGTTGACCCTGAAATGGTGTTCGATTTGAAGTTTGAAATTGAAGAAATGAGAATGGACGGATATTTGCAATCAGATTGCGAAAACTGTTTCCGTGCGTGTGTTAAGGACTTTGATAACGAAGATTATATCAACAAAGTTTTGATTTCTCATAAAATAGATTGTAACGCACATTGTTCGTTCTGTTATAACAAATATGCGGAAAATATTCGATACAATCCGTATAAAATTATGCCGCAATTAGAACAGTTCAAACCGTATTTCAAAAATTGCGAAATGCATTTTGGTGGCGGCGAACCGACAATGTGGGACGAATTTGACGATATTGTTGACTTTGCGATAAAAGAAAGATTTAAGAAAATTTTTATTGCAACAAACGGTTCAATCTATTCTGAAAAATTGGCTCAAGCAATCAAAATGGGTATGGCAGAACCTGTATTTACAACCGATACGGCTGATGCTGAGTTGTTTGCGAAAATGAAGGGTTTGGATTTCAACGAAGTTACTGAAAATATCAAAAAATATCTCGAATGTGACGAAGAAAGAATCGCAGTCCGCAATAAATACCTGATTATTCCCGACGTAAACGACAACGAAGAATCAATCAGAAAATGGGTTGAATATAATGAAGAATTGGGCATAAAGAACCTCGCTATCGATATTGAGGCTATATTTTTCAATGAAAATCGTGGTCAAATTGATGAGAAATACAAAAAACTGGTACTTTTTGCAGAAAATTTAATCCTTGAAAAAGGCTTAAAATGCGATTTGTATAGTTTCGCATCTCAAATGAAATATGACGATAACAAATAACCAAAAAGTGGATAAATAAAGGCAAAATAAAAAGGGTTGCGATTGTTCACAACCCTTTTTAAATTTAAGACTAATTCATCGGTATCAATAATTCTTGTCCTGCATAAATCGCATGAGGACTTGCAAGTCCGTTAGCCGCTTGCAATTTTTTCGTATTTTCAGGTGATGCTTTTCCGTAGAATTTAACCGAAATTGCTTCGAGTGAATCACCTGCTTTAACTTTGTATTTGTCGTTAATGACCGCAGGAGCGTTTACGACTGCTTCTTCAGCCGTCAAATCGGCAACTGTCGCTTGGTCTGCAACATACTGAGGAGAACCGATTGGTGCAAAAGAACCGTGGTCTTTTTTGACAATTTTTCTTTCTTGAACAGGAGCAGAAACCGAACCGTCCGTGTTCGAAAACGTTGTGAAACTAAGCATTGCAGTCATTAAGAACATGCTTAATGCTCCTGCTATAAATCCTGCCAAAATATAAATCCCCGGAGATTTTTCTTCCTTCGGTGTGATTTTGAAATTTTGCCACAAAATATCAAGTTCGTCTTGCTTAGACTGCATTGAATTGTTTATATTTGCAGATTCTCTTTCAGATTCTTCGTTTAAAGATTTCAATTCTGCCAAAAGAGCCATGCTTTCGCCTGACAGCATTGATCTGTTTAATGTTGATGTTTTCATAAATTCCCCTTGACTTGCTACTATAATCCAATCAAAATACACCGCTGTCAATGGTTTCGGGCATGATTTCAGTGTAACGTTTTGTAATTTTGAAAACGCTGATTTTCAAAGCGTTTTCAGCAAGGGCAACTTAACATTACTAAATATCTTCGTCTGGAACTTCTAAAATTCCCTGTTCGTATTCTTTTACATCATCATCAGAAACCTCTGTGAAGAGTTGAGGCTCTTCGATGATTTCCGGTTCGTCGTTTTGGTATTTATCTTTAAGTTCTTTTTGAATGTCTGCAAATTCTTCTTCGCTCAAAAGAGTTGAAACGTCTGCCTTTTCGTCGTAATTGTCAATATCTTCTTTCGGGGTGTCAACTATCTCTTGCGGGGACGTTTCTTCGTCCTCATCATCTAATTCTAAGATATTTTTTATTTTTGGTTTTGGCAAATCTTGGGCAAAATCGTCTGTTTCGCTTGCCAAAATGCCTTCATTTGCAGAACTTTCGAGAATATCTTGAAAACTTGGTTCAACAGATTTTTTCACGTTGAAAACATTCTCGTCAATATTGAGTTTTTCTTGATTTTGAGGTTGTTCAATTTCCGTTGTCGATTCGGTTTCTTCGATTGATTTTCCGAAAAATGTCAGCGGTTCTTCTTTTTGTTGATTTTCAAGTTGTTCTGTTTCGTTAATTTCATTATTTGTCTCAATTTTAGAGGGTTCACTAATTTGTGAAACGGTAAAATTTTCTTTATTTTCAGGTGCTTCAACAACAGGGAGTGTGAATTTTTTTCGTTTCAATTTTTTCAATTTTTCTTTTAATTTTTTTCGTTTTGATTCTGATTTTGGAGCATTTGAAACGACCGAATTTGCCTGTCCGGAGATGTAACTGTGTTTGTGACCTTCTTCTAAAAATTCGCTCAAAAAGCGTTGAGAATTTTCTTGGTTGAAAAATCTTGAAGAATTGCCTGTTGAAACATGATAACCGTTGCTATTTCTGACGAAAATATCTTTTACGGAGTAATCATTTTGCGAATTTTTGACCATTTCAGAGACTTTTGTTATACAAAAATCACCTTGAATTTTGTTGACGCAAATCACCACGTCTATTGACGTTGAGGTCATAAAATCGGCATTTTCTTCAAAAAGATTGATGTTTGATAGAAGGAGCATGTTTCTGATTGCGGTCAGAATGTCGACGTCCTCTTTGAGCGACATTGAGACGACGAAGCCGTTATGCCCTGATATGATTAATTGAAAAATCTGAGTGAGGTCAGAAATTTGTGCATCTGAGTAGAAAATATTGTCGTAGTTGAGATTTTCGATATCTTTGATGCAACCTTGCGAAAGTTTTATGCTGCAAGGTTTTTCGACAATAATTTTTTCTGTTTTGCCACAAATGATATTTCGCTTGTTGTTATCAGAAAGATTGACCATAAAGTTCATCAGGGACGTTTTGTCGACTGATGCATCACCTACGATGAAGATGTTTGCCTGTTGAGCAATGCAATCTCGGAAGTAGGCAACCATTTCGCTGCTAACGATTTTTGTTGAAAAATACGTTGCGTAAAGTTGTTTGTTTTTTCTCAAAATGCTTATGAATGGCTCTTTTTCGACTATTGGTGGTATCAGAATGTTGATGACCGAATTTCCCGGAGTGGAAATAGTTGCTTGCGGATTTTTTTTGTCGATGTAGCAGTCGTAAAGCCTTGCTATTTTTTCAACTTCGGCAAAATAAGTTTCTTGTGATGAAAATACGAGCGGAATTTTTATTATGCTTCCATTTTTTTCGCCGTAAATTTTGTCATGAGAGTATGCCGTTATGACGTCAAATTCTTTATGTTCACGGAAAAATGCCAAAAGGTCATAATCTGCACTCATTTTGGCAAAATTGAGAGATTTAAGTTCTCTGTTTTTTAATAATCTGCTTTTTAGCGACATAATTTTCTCGCAACTAAATCGGCAAGTTCACCGAACGAGTAGTAAATGTCTGAGAACGGGTTCGTTTCTCCAATTGTAATACCTTTATTTATGGCGGAAGAAGAAGTTTGCCAGTCGTTTGGAATAACTGCGAAGATATCTTTTTGCAAAATGTCTGCAACGTCTTGCTTTTTGCACTCGTCGAATGAGGAATATCTGTTCAGAACAATTTGAGTTTTCTTTTGTAATCCAATATGTTCGAAAAAGTCCAGACAACGCTTGCAGTTGTTGAGCGTTGGCAAGTTTGATTCTGTTATCAACAAAATCATGTCGGATAAATCCAAAATGTATTTCGTTTTGCCTGTAATCGCTGATGAATTATCGATTATGATGTATTTGAATTTTTTGCGTAAAACATTCAACATTTTTACGACATCTTCTTTTGTGATGTTTCTCGAGTAGTCACGATAGGGCGAATCAGCGATGACGTAATAATTTGAGTCAGAATATTGTGTCGTTAAGTCTACAACATCTTTTGTTACGTCTAATTTTTCTATCAAAAAACTTAAATCGTATGGCGGAGTAATGTCCAAAAAAGTCGTTACGTCGCCTAAAAATAAGTTCATATCAACGATAGCAACCTTTGAGCGTCTGTCTCGTCTTGCAAGTTCGTATCCGAGATTCACCGCAACGGTTGTTTTGCCCAAACCGCCTTTATTTGAGAATACAGAAATAACTTTTCCTTGACCAGAAAAATCTTGTTCAGAGGTCATTTTTTCGACAATTTCGTTCACTATTTCCAAAAATCTTGTTTTGATAATCGGTTTTGTTATGAAATCTTTTTTGCTTTTGCGTAAAAATCTTACTATATTGTCAGTTTTGAAGTCGTAAGCGGTTATGATAAATTTGCAATTCTTAAAAGTATCTTCAAGATTATCAATTTCTGTTCCGATTTGTTCAACATTCTCTGAAGCATCGACTATGAAAAGGTTTAGTGCATTTTCGTCAATCTTTTCTTTCGCTTCTGAAAGCGTGCCGCATTTTTCGAGAGAAAAGTCGTAATTGACCTCTCTCAGGTAATTTTCAACAATCGAAACCGTAATATTATCTTTGTCTACAATAAAAATTTTCAAACTTCTACTCATAGAATTTATTTTACTATATTTTCGCTTTTTTGTTAAGATATATTTGAAAAACGGTAGGATAAAATTATGAAAATAACAATTATCGGAGCGGGTCTTGCAGGCTCGGAAGCAGCATTACAAGTCGCAAATGCAGGGTTAGAGGTCGATTTGTATGAAATGAGACCTGAAACTTCAACAGGTGCACATAAGACAGAAAAATCAGCAGAATTGGTATGCTCAAACAGTTTAGGCTCTTATGACGAAACAGTTGCGAGTGGGCTTTTGAAGGCTGAATTGAAGATTTTAACTTCTTATTTGATAAAAACAGCATTTGATTGTAAAGTTCCTGCTGGTGCTGCACTTGCGGTCGATAGAGAAGGTTTTTCTCAAACTATTCAGAATATGATTGAAAATCATCCGAAGATTAATTTCATCAGAAAAAAAATCGATAAAATCCCGAAAGACGAAGTCGTTATTGTGGCTTCAGGGCCTTTGACCTCGTCGGAATTGGCTCAAGATATATTGGATTTGACGGGCGAAAATCAGATGAGATTTTTCGATGCGATTGCTCCGATTGTCGAAAAATCGAGCATAAATTTTGATATCGCCTTTTACCAAAATCGTTATGGCAAGGGAACTGACGACTATATAAACTGTCCGATGAACAAAGAGCAGTATGAAAAATTTTACAATATCTTGATTAATGCTCCAAAAATTGAACTTAAAAATTTTGAGAAAAAATTTTTTGAATCATGTTTGCCTGTCGAGGTTCTTGCTTCGAGAGGAACTGATACGTTGCGTTTTGGACCTATGAAGCCTGTTGGTTTGGTAGATAGCAGAACTAACGAGGAAAATTATGCCGTTGTTCAGTTAAGACAAGATGATAAGGCTGGCGATTTATATAATTTGGTTGGTTTCCAAACTAACTTGAAATGGGGTGCACAAAAAGATCTTATTCACTCTATTCCAGGACTTGAAAACGCAAATATAGTACGCTATGGTGTTATGCACGCAAATACTTTCATCAATTCACCAAAAATTCTCAATCCAACAATGAATATGAGAAAATACCCGAATATCTTTTTTGCTGGTCAACTTACAGGTACTGAAGGCTACACAGAGGCAATAGCCGGTGGGCTTTTGGCTGGTTTAAATGCGGTTCGATATGCAAAGGGTAAAGAACTTTTGGAATTGCCTGAAACGACCATGCTTGGTGCATTAACGCATTATATAAGTTTCGAAGGACAAGAACATTTTCAACCCGTAAATTCGAACTGGGGTATCATCAATAAAGAAGGTATTGACAGAAAAATTCTTAAAAATAAAAAAATAAAAACAGAATTTATGTCAAAACGAGCAATAGAAACTCTTTTGAACATTGTGTCAACTATCGCCTGACAAGAAATAGTATTGTCAAGAAACAGTTGACAGAGGTCTTAGTTTTGCGTTAATATTGCAGTTTGGAGATTTAAAGATATCGTTGTTGATAACTTCAAGATATTTTGGATAATCGGGGTGAGTTGGTTCAAAAATCGCAACTTCATCATACCTTTTATCCAGTTCAACTTCGCCCCAAGTTCTGTATTCCCAGAAATTTGTAGTTGCACCAAGTTCGTTTGCAAGTTTTTGAAAATCTATCATTTCTTGATAATTGTAAGAATTTACAACGAAATTTAGCCAAAAAAAGTCGAGTTTTCCTGATTTTTTCATTTCAGAAATGAATTTTAAATTTTCCATAAGCGTGTCGAAATTTCCGCCACGAACAATTTTTTCATAAGTTTCTTTGTGTGCTGAGTGCATCGAAACTTCGATGGATTGGACTTTTCCGAGCAAACCAATTTCTTCGAAATTTTTTGCATTTGCCAATAATCCGTTTGTGATTAAGTCAAATTTTATGTTCGGGTAAGTTGCGGTTATTTTTTTGACAAGTTTTTTGCATAAATTGCTCGCAAAAAGTTCGCCTGAGCCGTTCAAATAAACTGTTTCTGCGT
Organism: uncultured bacterium; assembly: GCA_900313795.1. GTDB lineage: Bacteria > Cyanobacteriota > Vampirovibrionia > Gastranaerophilales > Gastranaerophilaceae > RUG841. Next base: position 8,831 of record OMSS01000001.1, read on the forward strand.
TTTTTAACAACGGTATCAACGTCTTATCTATATTTTCTTCGTATTTTTTTATCCACTCTGTGTTATGAATACTTTTGTCACGACACATAATGCAGCGAGCGTTGCAGGTTTCATCGATGTTGAAGTGAACCATTTTAGGCAATTCTGTTACTTCTGCACTGTCATAAATCTTCTCGGAGTTAAAGCGGCCATCTTCTTTAAGATTTCTCGTAATACAAGATTTTAAATCGCAAAATTGATAATTTCCATCGAGAACAGATTGTCTGAAAGCCTTTGCTTTTTCGCCATTCCAGAGTTCTTCATAACTTTGGTCAAAGATATTTCCGAACGTGTATTTGTTTACGATTGCAGGACAGCACGAGTAAACTTTTCCGTCTTGAAAGAACATCAAATGTTCGAACGGAACAATACATTGGAGTTTTCTACCCAAATATTTTTCGGCATCTTTTATGATTTCTGTGTTATCCATAACAATCGGATTATACTTTATTTGTTGGGTTTTGGCAAGATTTACAAGTTTTTTGTTTTAGTGGTAAAATTTTTTTATGAATGAACTACTTTTCATAGCCGAAGTGATTTTAAGTTTTTCAGGGGTACTTCTTGCACACAAATTTTTCGGGAAGTACGGCTTGTTTGCGTGGATTGCGATGAATACAATTATTGCGAATATTGAAGTCGTTAAGTGTGTAGATATGTTTTCTATGCCAATGACACTTGGAAATATTACGTTTGGCAGTGTTTTTCTTGCAACGGACATTATTAATGAAAAATATGGTAGAAAAGTTGCTCAAAAGGGCGTTTTTATTGGGTTTTTCTCGTTAATGACGTTGACTATTTTTACTCAACTTGATTTGTTGTATGTCCCTAATTCGGAAGATTTTGCCCAGCAATCAATGCAGACACTTTTCGCAATCACTCCGAGATTGTGTTTCGGAAGTATGTTTGCTTATTTGATTTCTCACACGACGGAGGTTTTTTTGTTTAGTACAATCAGAAAATTTCTTCCTGATGATAAATTTTTGTGGGTCAGAAACAATGTTGCGACGATTACAAGTCAACTTTTAGATACAATTTTGTTTACATTCATAGCGTTTTTAGGCGTATTTCCTTTCAAAACGGTTGTAACGTTATGTTTAACAACTTATTTGATAAAGGTCGTTTTGGCGTTTTGCGAAACACCGTTTCTCTATGCCGCTAAAAGGATAAACAATGATTAGTTATTATTCTCAAGAAACAAAGATTGGAAAGTTTACAATTTTTGAAGAAAATGGTGCAATTATAAGGGCTGTTTTTCCTGTTTTAAGTGTGTCAACTAATGGTTGTCGTTATGCTAAAACACTTGCTATTACTGAGGCTTTTAAACAACTGACGGAGTTCCTTGACGGAAAAAGAACTGTTTTTGATTTGAAATTAGAACCAAAAGGAACGCCGTTTCAAAAGAGAGTTTGGGCGGAACTTATGAAAATCCCGTATGGTAAAACTGTTTCATATCAAGACATTGCGGTTGCAATCGGAAACTCGAAGGCATGCCGTGCCGTTGGATTGGCAAACAACAAAAATCCTATACCAATTTTTATTCCGTGTCATAGAGTAATCGGTAACAACGGCAAAATGGTTGGTTATGCGGGTGGTTTAGACTGCAAAAAATCTTTGCTCGAGATTGAACAAGTTATTCAATAACGTTTAATCTTCCGTCTTTTTCTGCTTTTAATTCTCCTTTTTGTTTAATTTGTTCAATGAAAATTTCTTGTTGATTTCCAACTTTTGGAGATGTTTTAACGTCCTTTAAAATGCTTGCGAGAGTAGACTCTTTGAACAAAAACTTGTTCATTGCACATTTGACGATTTTAGATTCATCTGGATTTAGGGTATCAAATTTTCTCACTACGTTTCCATTTTTGTCCAAAATGCAGACATCATGTACACAAAGAGCATCTTTTTTTGCATCAGATTTGTTAATTGTATATTTCATTCCCGCACAATGTAAAACTTGCGAAAGGTCTTTTGTGATAATCGTTTTAGATTCTGTGTTAAGCAAATCAACGAATTGTTTTTCATTTAATTCTGCAACGACCACATCGTCATCGTAAGGAAGCATACGATATTTTATGTCGTAAGTTGTTATTTTGCCTGAAATTCCTGATGATTTCATACTTGGAGCATTGAAGAAAGCAACTTCTACACAGTATTTCTGTCCACGTCTTAACATTCCGTCTGCAAGTATTGAGGCAACTGGGTTTTCGGCTTTTCTTTCATCGTCTTCGCAACTTGGTAAAAAAGGTACGGTAACAGGGGCAATGACTTCATTTTTGCCCAGTGATTTTGCTAAAATTCTGTCAATTTTTTTAGAATCGGGATATTTTTCAAGTTTCACCAATTTATTTTGGATTTTATCTTCGATTAAGACACCTTTTTTGTCAAAAAGCACATCGAGATAACCAGCATTTGTGTTGTCACTGCCTGCTTGGGTAATAATTACAGGCTCTAAACGTAAAGATTTTACTAAATTTTTCTTTGATTTTGCGTTATCTTCTTTGTTTACACCGTCGAGTGCATCATGGGTGTGACCACCAATTATGACGTCGATACCGCCTGTTTTAGTTGCGATTTGCAAGTCGCTATCGTATCCGCTGTGGCTGAGAAGAATAATCTTATTAACCCCTTTTGCTTCTAACTTTTCGACCTCTTGGTTTAAAACAGCAATCGTTTCATCAAGTGTCATAACGGAAACTTTATTGTCCTTGTCAGCGGTCCCAATATCCTTGTCTGATGGGCTTGTTCCAAGAATTGCAAATCTTGTTCCTTTTTTCATAAAAACATCGCTTTTGACAAGTTTTTTGTCCTGCAAACGTTCGCTCAGAGGGTTTTTTGCAGGTAAATTAATATTTGAAACGACTGTTGTGAATTTTGCATTTTTAATATTGTTTGCATAAAATGCCGAACCGGCATCGTATTCGTGGTTTCCTGCGGTTGCATAGTCTAGTTTAAGGGCATTATAGATTTTTGTCATTGCAGAATTTCTACCCTTATTGCCGCCAAGGTACAAATCGCCCGCACCAACTGTCAAACCACCTTTTTTATTATGTTTTTTGAACTTGTCATGGGCTGGTTTGAGTTTGCTCACTTTGGTGACATTTCCGTGAGTATCATTTATGTAAAATACTGTTATTTGTGTGTTTCCAAGGTTTTGTTGCGGTATAAAATCTTGCGGGCAGTAATCCATTTTGTCCTCTTTCTTTATCGTTTAATTTTTGGCGATTTGAGCCATTTATTATGTTCTTTCATATCTTGGTACATATAGCAATGACTGCAAGGTATTTCGGGGTTTTCAGGGGCATTATTTATGACCATGTTTTTTGCGTAAATTATTTTTGGATTGTTCATTGCGGTTAAAAACCCTTCAGTGAAAGCATTTCCGCCAAAATCGTCCGTAAATAATGAACAGCAGCCCAAAACTTTGCCGTCCCAGTTGATTTGTGGTTCTTCCCACAAAAATGCACAATAATACCAGTCCAAAAGGCCCTGTTCATACTCTTCGAGCAATTTATGAGGGGGAAGTTCGACACTTGGCATGCCCGTTTGTTCTATTACTTTTTGAGGATTTTTTACGGGAGAAAAATCGGGATAGGTATTTTGTTCAAAAACGATTTCCATATCGAGATTTTTTGCCAAAATTTTTGCTTGTTCAATTTCGTGTTCATTATGCCCGAAAACGATGAATTTGTAGTACATCACAGGGTATTTTGAGTTATATTTTTGTTTATAAAAATTGATTTTTTTGATATTTTCAATGACTTTGTTGAAGTCCCCATTTTTGCGGTAAATTTTATATGTTTCTTGGCTTGCACCGTCGATTGAGACATAAACTCTCTTTACGCCACATTTTACGAGTATTTCAGCCATTTTATCAGAAAGGTAGTTTAAGTTTACACCATTGTCCATTGACAGTGCAATTCCTTTTGTGGTGGCGTATTCGATTATTTTGTCTAATTCGGGATTTAGAAAAACTTCGCCGTGATTTGAGAGTTCAATCGATTCAAAATCATTTTCATCAATAAATTTTTTGAAGTCATCAAACTTCAAATTGCCCAATCTGCAACCATTTTCGACCCCTTCTTTGTCCATTCGCATGTAGCATCTTTCGCAATCGAGTTGGCATTTTGTGCTTGCATCAATGCGAACTTTTTTCGGCAATTCCGATTTGTCGTGATAAATTTCTCCAAGATATTTTTCTTCCAAAATGATTTTATTGCTCATTTTTTGCCCTCGGGGATTTTAGCCAAACGTTGTGTTTTTGCATATCTTGATATATTTCGCAGTCAAAACAGGGGATTTTTTTATTTGGTGCGACTTTATTTGTTACCATATTTTTTGCATAGAGAAAATCAGGGTGGTTTAATGTTTCAAAAAGCCCATCTTTAAAGACATTTCCGCCAAAATTTCTTTTGTAATTTGCACAGCAGCCCAAAAGTTGCCCGTCCCAGTTAATTTGTGGTTGCCAAAGATCGTTGCAATAAAACCAATCGACTTCGCCATTTTCAAATTGTTTCAGTAACTCAACAGGGGATGCATTTGTTGTCAAAGAGTTCAATCCTGTCTGTTCAAGCACTTTTTGAGGATTTTTGACTGGAGAAAAATTTTCGTCCCAATTAGTTGCAAATTTTATTGCCACACCCAATTTTTTTGCCTCAATTTTCGCTTGTTCAATTTGGTGTTCATTATGCCCGAAAACGATGAATTTCCAAGTGATATGCGGGCAACCGTTGCTATATTTTTGCCTATAAAAAATAATTTTTTTGATATTCTCGATGACTTTGCCGTAATCTCCACCAACACGGTATTTTTCGTATGTTTCTTGACTTGTGCCGTCAATCGAGACTGTCATTGAAATGACGTGATATTTTGCAAGTGCCTCAGCCTGTTTGTCGGTGATGTAATTTAGGTTAACACCGTTATCTGCAGTGACTTTCACCCTTTTTTTATCTGCGTATTCTAAAATTTTTACCAAATCAGGGTTCAAAAAAATCTCGCCACTATTTGAAATTTCGATATTCTCAAGTTCATTTTCATCAAGCAGTTTTTTGAAATCTTCAAACTTCAAATACCCGAAACCGCAACCATTTTTAGCATTTTCTTCATCTGTTCTCATATAGCAAACGGGGCATTTTAACTGACAAATACTGCAAACTTCCACCCTTAAACGTTTTGGAAGTTCTGATTTGTCTTTATAAATTTCTGCATCTTTTTCAAACATTTATAAAACCCACAATATCAAACGCTCTGCCTTTTTTGCCTTTTGGACAAGTTTGTTATTCTGCTCTTTGTTTTTTGAACAAATCCCAAACAAACAAAATGTAGTTTTTGAATTTTTTCGGGTCTCTGTATGTTTCTGCAATCGTTCTGAAGAAATATCTCGGGCTTGCGTAGTACAAGAAAAGAGTTTTCTTTCTGAAATCTTTGAGTTTTTTATGAGTTAAAAATTTCGTGCCTAATGCAGGAATTTTAATCGTTTCATTTTCAAAAAGCGATTCTCTCAAAATATTTTCATCACGGAAATTCTTTTCGACAACCGAATCTGGGTACGCAACGGGGAATGTTAACGAAAGCAAATCCGGACATATTTTCAAAATCAATTTTTTCGTTTCCGCAAGGTGAGATTCCGTTTCCCACGGCAAACCTACTGAGAACAAGCCGAAAATTTTGAGTTTATGTTTTCTTGCAATGTCAACAGTGTTGATACTTTCATCGACTGAAAATCTTCTGTCCAAACGAACAAGGGTGTCGTCTGAGCCGCTATCGAAACGTACGACAATCATTGAACAATTAGCATTTTTCATCTCCATTGCCATATATTCTGTGAAAGATGCAACGTTTACGTTCGCAATCCAGTCAACATGCCCGTTCATCGGTGATTCGATGATGTAATCACAAAATTCTTCAACCCATTTTTCATTGTGGTTAAAAGTGTCTGACGGGAAGTAAAAATTGGTGATACCGTATTTTTGGTAACATTCATACATTTCGTCAAAAACTTTTTTAGCAGGACGAACATTCATTGTTCCATCTGCCAAAACAGGTTCTTTGCAATGTAAACAAGTGTATGGACAGCCTTTTGCCGTGATAATTGTTGCAATAGGTTTTTTGTTGTCGGGGCGAACATATTTTTCGTTCTGCATCAAATCTCTTGCTGGGAACGGCAAATCGTTTATATTTCCATGCGGTGCGTGGAAGTTTGTTTTGTGCATCATACCGTTTTTGCAAATCGTGATAAACGGCACTTGATAAAGCATTTCGGGGGTTTCATAATGTGCTTGAACCAACAAAGGCATTACAAACGCAGCATCAGAACCAATTAAATAATCCACTCCGCCCATCGGCAAACTGCATAAAAGTTCTTCAGAAGCATCAAAAAACATATCGCTTTTCAAGATAATTACGATTTGAGGATTTGAGGATTTAATCATTCTGACCAATTTCAAATCTTCAAAAATGTTTGCGATATCCGTTTTAAAAAGCAACATATCCGGACAATTTTTCAATACGTCGTCGAGCAAGTCGAGTGCGGTTTTGCGTTCGATTTTGTAATCTTTTAAAACGACTTCGTGACCTGCATTTTGCAACATTGCCGCAATATAGCCCAAATCATTGCATGCTCTCATTGAGTGAGGAACAATGTCTGAAGTTCTGTATTTGTATCTGTTCTTAATATTTACCGATAAGTCCCCTGGGGGGCTGCAAAGCATTATTTTTTTCATAATATTCGGTCACCGAATTTTCCAATACGTTCACTTTTGTGACAATTTTAATGAAAAAAAATATAAAAAACAAGATATACTAAGTTATTTGTCATATAATTAATTACATGAAACCTGTAATTGAAGTAACGGAATTTGACAAAGTAAGAGAATATATATCCGAAAACGCAATCACTGAGCCTGGAAGGCTTAGAACTTTGAGTGCGGAAATTTTTGACGATGCGGAAAAAATTCGAGAACAATTAACCTGCACAACTGAGGCAAGAAGGTTGTGCGATATGAATTTACGCTTGCCGTTGGAAAATTTTTCCGATTTGACAAGTTCTCTTAAAGATGCAAAAGCCAGAATTAAACTTTCGCCGCAAGAAATTTGGGATATCGCAAATCTTCTCAGAAATTCAAGACTTGTGAAAAATTTTCTCGACAAAAATGCCGAAGATGCTCCAAAATTGGCTGAAATTAGTGCTAATCTTTTTGTCCTGAAAGAACTTGAGGACAAAATTTTTGATACTTTAGGTAGCGATATGAAGGTTAAAGAAAGTGCTTCATCAGAATTAAAACGTCTCTATGGTGCACTCTCAGACACTCATGCAAGTATTAAATCCACAATTACAAGATTGCTCTCGGATTCGAATTTTACAAATGATTTGCGAGACACAATCTACACTCAGCGTGATGGCAGAACCGTTTTCGGGGTTAAGGCTGAGGCAAAAAACAAAATTTTGGGCATCGTACACGACGTTTCCGCCTCTGGGCAAACGTTTTTCATCGAACCGAAAGATTTGACCGAACTTCACAACCGTGAACGTGAAATCGAAATTCATATCCAAATTGAAACTGACCGAATTTTGAAAGTTTTTTGTGAAGAAATTGGTAGACACTTCGACGAACTCATTGCGACACAAGATGTTTTGGCAGAAATAGATTTCCATTTTGCAAAAGGAAAATATTCTCAAAAAACTGAAAGTTCTCCTGCAATTATTCTTGATGAACCGAAAATTGACTTGAGAGCAATGAAAAACCCAGTGTTGATGAGGGTTTGTGATAACGTCATCGAGAACGATTTCAATGCAGGAAAAGACAATCTTTGCACAATTATTACAGGTTCTAATACAGGTGGAAAAACAGTCGTATTAAAGACTGTGGGGCTTTGCGTATTGATGAGCAAAGCAGGATTTCACATTCCCTGTTTGAGTGCAAAAATCTATCCGTTCAAAAAAGTTTTTGCCGATATCGGTGACCAACAAAACATTATTCAAAGTTTGTCGACGTTTTCTTCACACATCAAAAACCTTGTCGAAATGAGCAATCAAGCCGATAGAGATACTTTGATTTTGATAGATGAAATCTGCTCAGGAACTGATCCTGCCGAAGGTTCGGCACTCGCAAGAGCATTGTTGCAATATTTTGTTGAAAAACAGGCGTTTTGCGTTGTCACGACACACTTTGGCGACTTGAAAAATCTTGCACTCGAAGGTAGCGGATTTGAAAATGCAAGCGTTAGATTTGACACTGAAACCTTGAAGCCTACATATCGCTTTACTCAAGGAGTTTCTGGCAGCAGCAATGCAATTACGATTGCGGAAAATTTGGGCTTAAATTCTGAAATCATTGGCAATTCAAGAGAAATTTTCACTGAAACATCGGGCAAAAATATTGAAAAATTTGCCAAAATCGAAGAAATGTGGGAAGAAGCCGCCAAAAAAGCAGACGAGGCAAAAAAAGAGGCAGAAGTCGCAAAAGCATTGAGGTTGCAACTTGAAAAGCAGGCTGATGATTTGAAAAAAGAAAAACGGAAAATCATTGCGGAATACAAGAAGAAAACACAGACAGCGTTTGATTCTGCACGAGATGAAATTAAAGATGTTTTGAAAAATCTTCGTGAAAACGAAAATCGTGAAAACACAATGAAAACAATACGGAAGAATACTTTAATCCGCAAAAAACTCCACGATAAACTTGATGAAGAATACGAGTCTTTGAGAGAAGAATATCGTGATATTGACATAAATTCAATCGTCAAGGGCGATAAGGTCATAATTCGTGACTTAAATCAAGAGGCTGAGTTTGTTGGTTTTACGGATAAATGCAAAAAGGCTATAATCCTTATGGGTGCTGTAAAAACGACACTTCCTGTCAAGAAACTTGCTATGTATGACAAAGATGTTGTCAAACCAAAAGTGAAGCCGCTCGTTCAACGGAAACAGGCTGTCGAGTTCGTCAAACACGATGTTTCGTACACTTTGGACTTGCGTGGATATAGATACGAAGAGGCTATGGACGAGGTTGAAGCGTATCTTGATAAGGCTTGTGCAGCGGGACTTTCGTACGCAATTATCATTCACGGGCATGGAACTGGCGTTTTGAAAAAGGCGATTCGGGAATATCTTGCGGACAGTCCTTATGTCGCAAAATTCCGCCCAGGAGAAGATGTTGAGGGCGGAGACGGAGTCAGTGTGGTGGATTTGAACTGATGAAAGAAAACTTAAATTTTAAAACAAAAAATACAAACATCAGTTTGACTGCATATAGAGCGATAAAAATTTTGAAACTTTTAATGGAAAAACCGTCTACAAGTGCCGAAATCATTGAAGTTTTGAAACAAGATGAGTTGACAATGCGGTCGGTTTCCGATGATACTTTGCGAGTGACGATGAATTCTCTGAAAGCGGTCGGTTGTAAGATTGCACGCCCATGTCCGAAAAATAATTATCATTATATTTTGACAGAACACCCATTTCGGGCAAAATTTTTAGCACCCGAGATTAATGTTTTGATGCAGATAAGGCAATATTTTTTGGATAGTTGCCAATGGCGTACCGTTATTGGGTTAAACAATTTTTATGACAAAATAATTGCTTCTCATTGCGATGTTGAAAATGTTGATTTGCTCAACAAAAATCGCCCGTTTGCGAAGGTTCGAGCGAATATTTTGAAAACTTTTTATGAAAAAGATTTGGGCAAAAAAGAAATTTTGATGACTTATGCAACCTCGTCAAAAAAGATTGAAAAGATTAATATTTCAAGCGAACGAGTTTTTTGCGAAGCGGGCAAATTGTACGTACTCGGTTGGTATTACAAGCGAAACACCTGTTCTTATTTCAATGCGGAAAAAATATTGGAAATTCATTCTATTGAACCCAAAAAATTAACAGAAACCCTTGAAAATAAAGTGTTGTATAAGGTTACGGGTGATGAGGCACTGACTTTCAGATGTAATTCTGATGAAAGAATTCTTGAACAAACAGAAAAAGAAATAACGGTTGAATGTACTGCAATGAGCGAGTTTAAGATTGTTCAGAGATTGCTTTCGTTTGGTTGTGATTTTGAACTTATTTCGCCGATGTATTTAAAAAATCATTTGCTTGAAAAATTGTCCAAAATCAAAGCGAGGTACGAACAATGACCTATGTCGCAAAACATCACGATTCTTGCGTTAGAGTTTTGGAATTCTTGAAACTTTTGACGAAAGAAGATATCGATATAAAAGAATTAGAATATGGTCGGAAATTCAAGGATATCGAAGCCCCTGAAACGTTTTTGAAGTATATTTCCACGCTTGAAACATCAGAAATTGATGTGAGAAAAATTGGCAAAAAATATTCTCTTTGTAAATTTCCTGAAGAACTTGAACTCAAAGACGAAGAAATTAACCTCATAAGTATTATTTGTAAGGCTTTTGATGCTTGTTGTCTTGAAAAAAACAGAGTTTTCTTGGAAAGTTTTTTGTCAAAACTCCAAAAATCTTTGACGCAAAATTCAAGAGAAAAATTGTTTTCAAAAATAGAATATTTAAAAAATTCTGCTTCAAACAACAATATTGCAGAAGTTGCAAACAATTTCCAACAATACGTTGATTTGGCTCAAAAATTGAAAATTACTTATGATGGCAAAACGGCAATCGTTATACCGAAAAAGGTCGAAATTTATGAAGATAGAGTGATTTTAGATGTTTATAATCCTAAAACTGCTGAAAATTTCAAACTTTTGACCCAAAATATCGAAAATATTGAAATTCTTCCCGTTCGTGCAATTCAGTCGAGTAATATGACAAATTCGGTCGTGTTTACTGTTTATGGCAGATTGGTCGTGAATTACCGTTTGCGTGATTGCGAAAGAGTTCAGACTTTTAACGATGATGAAAAAGTTATCATAAATACGGGCGAGGATAAAAAATCTTTGCTCAAAAGGCTTATGAAATATGGGGAAAACTGTAAAATTATGTCCCCGAAATTTATGCAGCAAGAAATGCTTGACGAACTTCAAAAGGTTGAGGATAAATTAAGAGGAGTTAAATGATGAAAAAAATCGGTTTCCTTCCGATAGATAATCGCCCTGTTTGTTATGATTTGCCTAAAATGATTGCAAATATTGATTCAGAGGTCAAAATGTATCTTCCGCCAAAAAATCTTTTGGGTTCGCTGACAAGAAATGCCGACAGAAATGCACTTTTCGAATGGCTAGAAGATTTGAACGATGTCGATTACCTCGTAATATCAGTAGATACGCTCATTTACGGTGGTTTGATACCGTCAAGAAGAAGTTCTGATACGAAAGATGAAATCGAAAATCGACTTTTGAAGTTGAGAAATATTTTGCTCAAAAAAGCAAACTGCAAAACACTCATTTTTTCAAGCATAATGCGTATTTCGAATAATAATTGCAATGAAGAAGAAAAAGAATATTGGGCAGATTTTGGGAAGAAAATTTTTGAATATTCTTTTGAACTTCATCGTTCGGAAATCGAGGGAAACCGCTCCGCTAAAGAAAAAGCGACCCAAGTTGCCAAAGAAATTCCGTCTGAAATTTTGATTGACTGGTTGTCTACTAGAGAAAGAAATTTTTCTGTCAATAAAGAATACGTCAAAATGTTTGATGACGGCATTTTTGACACTTTGATTTTTTCAAAAGATGATTGTGCAAAGTATGGCTTTAATGTCAAAGAGGCAAAATATTTCGAATTTTTGGCTCAAACACGAAAGGGTATGTTTGTTAAAACAGGGGCTGATGAAATCCCTCTAACCTTGCTATCACGCTGCATTTCAGACGGAAAAAAGATTAAAATGGCCCCAATTTATACAAATCCTGATGAGGTCGATAAAATTTCAAAATACGAGGACGTTTCGGTGAAGAAGTCTGTTGAATCGCAAATTTTGACGGCAGGCGGAAGCGTTTCTTCGCCCGATGAAGCCGACTTGATTTTGTATGTGAATAACTTTAAGGGCGAACAGGGTGAACTCGTCATGAACGTTGATACAGAACCTTTTGACGGGGAGTTTGCTCATTTTGACAAACCATATTTTGTTGTTGATATTTTGAATGCAAATGGTGCGGATAATAAATTTGTTGAAAAAATGTTTGAAAACGGTATAAATGGGTACTTTTACGGATATTCTGCTTGGAATACGACGGGAAATTCCTTGGGATCTGGAATTGCTGCTGCGGTGACGAAATTTTTGGCAAAAAATCCTGATGAGAATGCTTTTAAAAAATTGCAAACGGTTAGATTTCTTGATGATTGGGCGTATCAGGCAAATTTGAGAAAAGAATTTAAACGGGAAAACTTGATGGACTTGAACGAGATTAAGAATCGATTTTCTAGATATGAAAAAGAAGTCGCAAAGGCTTTGAACGTGGATACTTCTAAAATTTCGTATTTTTTCCCTTGGGATAGATTTTTCGAAATTGAAGTGAAAATATAATAAATTGGATTCTTCGGTCTTTTACAAGACCTCAGAATGACGAAGTTTCTGATTTTTTACGGTTGCAGATGATATTATTTGCGACAACGAGAGCAAATTGCCAGTTCGATGTCTCAAAACAAAAAAACTTCCCGAAGGAAGTTTAAAAATGGACGAGAAGAGACTCCCCTGAATCGTAGGCGAACTAACGAGAGCCGTACGAGTCAGGATACCCGTAGGGTAGAACTCCGTAATTTGCGACAACGAGAGCAAATTACCAGTTCGATGTCTCAAAACAAAAAAACTTCCCGAAGGAAGTTTAAAAATGGACGAGAAGAGACTCGAACTCTTACACCGAAGGCGCCAGTTCCTAAGACTGGTGCGTCTACCATTCCGCCACTCGTCCATAAAAAGAAAAGCTGGTAACGGGATTTGAACCTGCGACCTACTGATTACGAATCAGTTGCTCTACCGACTGAGCTATACCAGCATTTCCGTTTCCATTATATTTTAATCAAGTTTTTTTATCAAGTTATTTAATCGAGTGAGAAAATTTCTTGCAAATCCGCATAACTCAGGCTCTTTCCGATATTTCTGTCGACAGAAATTACCGAGTCAACGAGGTTTCTCTTTTGTTGTTTAAGTTTTTGAATTTTCTCTTCAACAGTGCCTTTTGTGATGATTCTATAAACGAAAACTTTTTTCGTTTGTCCGATACGGTAAGCACGGTCAGTTGCTTGATCTTCGACGGCAGGATTCCACCACGGGTCATAGTGAATTACATAATCCGCACCGGTCAAGTTCAAACCTGTTCCGCCAGCTTTCAAACTGATTAAGAATATCGGAATTGTCGGGTCGGAGTTAAATCTTTCGACGACTTCGCCACGGTTTTTCGTTTTACCTGTAAGATATTCGTGTTTAATTCCTTCTTTTTCGAGCCAAGCCTTAATGATATCGAGCATATCGACAAATTGACTGAACAATAAAACTCTGTGTTTTTCTTCGATAATTTGTTCGAGCATCGATTTGAGTTGTTCAAATTTACCCGATTGAATATTTCCTTTTTTGCCCTCTTTGTCGTAAAGTTTCGGGTGACAGCAAATTTGACGTAAACGCAACAATGCCGAGAAGATTGAGAGTCTGCTTTTTTCCAAACCGTTTTGTTCGATAGATTTGAAAAGTTCTTCTTTTGTGCTGTCCAAAACTTCGAGGTAAAAATCTTTTTGTTCGGGCGTAAGTTCGCAGTATGCGATGTTTTCCACTTTGTCCGGCAAATCCTTCGCAACGTCACGTTTCATACGTCTCAAAATGAACGGATAAATTTGTGATTTCAAACGTTTTTCGACAATCTTATCGTCACGTTCCGTAATCGGCGTTACATAACGGTAATTGAACTCATTTTCTTCAAACAAGAACCCTGGCATGAGAAAGTCAAATACTGACCAAAGTTCTTCAAGTCTGTTTTCAATCGGAGTACCGGAAAGTGCCAATTTATGTGACGATTGCAACTTCTTGACGCTTTGTGCAGTCAAACTGTCAGCATTTTTGATGTTTTGTGATTCATCAAGAATGATATATCTGAAATTGTGCTTAATAAGTTCGTCAATATCCCGTCTGACAAGTGCATAACTCGTTATAACAACGTCATATTTATCAATTTCTTTGAAAAATTCTTTTCTTTCAACACCAGCAAGTTTCAGGCACTTCATCTTAGGTGCAAACTTTTGGATTTCATTTTCCCAGTTGAAAACGACCGAAGTCGGGCAAACTACGAGGTTTGGTGCTTGTTTATCCTTTTCTTTAGCCTTTTGAATCAATGCCAATGCCTGCAAAGTTTTACCAAGACCCATATCGTCTGCCAATATGCCGTTTAAGCCATATTGATACAAGAACCATAACCAACTGAAACCTTTCGTCTGATATTCACGGAATTCAGCGTTAATGCCCTTAGGAAGTGCAACCCCGTCCATTTCCGAGAAAGTCGAAATTTGCTTCCAAAACTTGGAAAACTTACGGCTCATTTTAAGAGTCATTTTAAGGTTCTGCATTTCGGACACAATGCCAGCACGGTAAGTCTTTACGACGTATTTGTTGTCATCGTTTCGATAAACGTCAATCGTATTAAACGATTTCATCAACGAGAAAATTTCCTGTACGGGAAGTTCAACAAAACCTTGACCTTTGACCTTGAAATACTTGTTATTGTCCAAAACCATTTCGTAAATATCGTTAAACGAAATAATCTCATCTCCAATTTTTCCGTACAATTCAATAATGAAACTATCTTTTGACTCTTCGCAAAAATCAAGTGATGCACAAAGTTCAAACGGTTTTTCGGCAAGTTTGAAGAAACTCATGTTGTCTTTTTCTTCGAAAATCCAGTCAGCACCTGCTTTTGGCTTGTAATAATTGTAAAAATCGATAGCGTTTTCACGTTCCATTCCGAGGTTGTTCGTTTGCATCGGGGCAAATTTGCAACTCAAAAGCATCTGATATGCTTGTTCTTCGTGAAATTTGTTACGTTTGACGTAGTAAAGCAAGTCCTCTTTAGGCTTTTTAACCGTGACATAAGGCGTTTTGTCTTGTTTGCTATAAGGAACTCTTGTTCCGTTATAATCAAATTCCAAAGTCGCCTTGAGCGAGCCGTCATAGTCCAATCCGAGCGAAACAACGTTGAGCGGGTGAGATTCTTCAAGTGCAAGTTTTTCAATCGCTTCGGTCGTTTCGACATCTGTAATCTGTTTTAATTTTGGCAATTCTTCATAAATAAATTTTGCACCTTCAGCGTCTTTGATGTCTGTGAATGATGCTTTGGTTAAGTTTTGCGGAAGTGCCGAAACTGCAATATTTGTCGGGAAAATGAGGTTTTTATAACGACCCCATTGAAGTTGTCTTGAGAAATACCTGACTTCTTCAAACGGCAAAATATCATCTCTGTCAGGGCGTTTCCAATACAAGGAAGCAAGCACGTTTCCGACCATTGAAAAGTTTACGCCGACTCCTAAAGTCCAGACATCGTGGGTAAATCTAAGTTTTGCTTTTGTTTTTCCGTCAATAACTTCTTCTGCCTTTGAGAGCATTTTGAAAAATGGGTCAAACTTCAATATCGGTACGTCATACCAACCTGCTCGTTTATCCAATCTTGATTGAGTCAAAAGCATTTTGAAAATTTCAAGATTCACTTTTTGCAAATAATTTAATTCTAAATCTTCGCCGTTTCTTTGTTTTTCGATGATTTTTTTGAAAAGACCTTCTAAATCACGAACGACCTTTCCTGTTTCACGTTCCATAACCAAAATCGAGAAGAAATTTTGACGACGTTTGGGATTGAAGTGGAAAACGTAAGCCCCTTGTGGATTTTCGACCGCATCGGCGATTTCGTCTGAGTAATCAATTTGCATCTTGTATTTTTTTTCGGCATATTCATCGTAAATGTGATTGTCGATTGCCGTTAATCCAAGTGCAACAACGTGTTTACACCATTCTTCTTTCAACGGACAAGTACAACTCGGTATAATTTGTCCTTTTTGAAATTTCAATGTAACATCATAATGATCTTTGTAACTGCCCTTAACTATTGCAGACAGTATGTTTCTCGTTAATTTAACGTCTTGCACGAGATTTTTCTGATAAACTTCATATCCTCTACGCCAACTTCCCGGCTTTGCATTATCTTTGAGGAATTTATGGTTTAAATACACATTACTCATTCGGTTATTTTCTTTGTTCCTATCCAAATCCCGATAAACTGAATTTACAGTCCACGGACAGGTTCACTTCCCTTATAGTTTGATTATACACAGTGATTTTTATTAGGCAAGAAAAATCTTTGAAAATGCCGTGATTGAAGTATCGCCCATAATTTTTGATAAATTGGCAAATGACCGGATTGCTTCGCTACGCTCGCAATTACAATTAATTTATTCTGTCATTCTACAATGTGGCGAAGACTCTTTGAAAATCTCGACAAATAGATGTTTCGTAAAGCCTCAGTATGACTGATAAAAGGTAAAAATGCACACAAAAAACGAGGTGAGTAAAAAATACCCACCTCGTTAAAATCATTAAATAAATTATTTATTGAATTTTACGAAAATATCATAAACAAATTCTGCACCTTTGATTAATGTTTCATAGTCCATGCTTTCGTCTGACGAGTGCATATTCTTAATCGTCGCAACACCAATCAAATAAGGCTTAATTACCTTGCCATATTTGTTTTTTTCATTTGCATAAATGTGAGTTTCAGCACCTGCGTGGAATGAGGCAACTTTTACCTCTATGCCTGTTTCTTTGCCGACTTCTCTTGCTACATCGGGGATTGTCGTGTCGTTGTTCTTTTCGAATTTCTTAGTTTTAACTTTTGAAGTCATTTTGAAAATTGCAACACCTTCATATTTTTTGTTAAATTTGTCGACAATTTTTTGGATATCAGCGAGCAAGTCTGCTTCTGCTTGTGAATCTGAACTTCTCAATGAGTAAATTGCAGCACCTTTTTTGTTGATTACGTTTGTAACTGCATTTTCGATAAGATAGTCAAAATGTTCACCATTTTTGAGGTCTTGTTTTGACATTTTTTGGAGCGGAAAATCAACGCCACCGCCTAAAATTACGCCAAGGTTAATTGAAGTTACAACGCCTTCTTCATCTTGTTTGTAAACCCCTTGAGGAATTTCTGAAACGATGTCAGCGAGCAATTTTGCAGCGTTAACTCTTGTTTTATCAGCAATATCGTTGCCTGAGTGACCGCCTTTGAGACCTTCAACTTCGACCAAAACGTTCGTGTAACCGGCACCTGCAATCATAACTTCGCCAAAACTATCAGAGTCAAGTACGAGTGCGTATTCTGATTCCAATTCGTTCATCTTAACGTGCTTGATGCCGCTCATTCCGCTTTCTTCGTCACGAGTAAAGACCATTTCTAAGCCGCCGTGTTTGAGGTTTTTATCTTCGATAATGCGGCATGCCGTACTGATTGCAGCCGTAATACCTGCTTTATCATCAGCACCCAATGTGCGTTTTTTGTCTGTCTCAATATATTTATCATCTTTCAAAACAATGTTAATCGGTGAATCATCGCCTACAACGTCCATGTGTGCTGAAAGCAACATAGGTTTTTTGCTTGAATCTGTTGCGGGAATTCTTGCAATAACGTTTGAATAATCATCTTGATGAACTTCAATGCCATTGCTTTTAAGAGTTGCAATAATTTCTGTCGCAACATCATTTTCGCCCATTGAGGGTGAGGGAATTTCTGCTAAAGTGCAGAATAAGTCAATTAAAGTGTTTTGTTTTCTTAAATCTTGAATGTTCATTTACTTTCCTCATTTCTTCGTTAAAAGAATTATATACCCATTTATTTGTGATAGCAAAACAAAATTTTACAATTTGTCAAATCCTGTAATATTGTGAATTACGACGACATGGCAAAACAAAATCGACGATTGGGGTTTGCATTATTATCTTGTTTAAGATACGATAATAAAAAGTGTTAGAACTACAATTAATGTTACATGAAAAAGCAAGAGAGGAATAATGAATAAAAAATCGCTACTTTTAACAGTAATAATTGTTGCAATGACATTTGTATTTACTGTGATGCCTGCAATGTCAGCACAAAAAGCATCAATGCACGACATCAAACAATACATTATCAAATGCTCCACAGAAATGGGTGTAGAACCAGAAATCGCACTCAGTATCGCAAAGCACGAATCGGGCTTTTGCCAAGAAAAGAGAAGTTACATGGGTGCAGTCGGAGTATTCCAAATTTTGCCGTCAACAGCAAGAAGGGTTGGCTACAATCCTTACCAATACCAATCGAACATCAAAGGCGGAATTGCTTATTACAAGCAAATGAAGCGTATGTTCAAATCAGATGCCATAGCACTTGCAGCATACAATGCAGGTCCGGGGACAGTTAAGAGATATGGTGGAATCCCACCTTATGCCGAAACAAGAAGATATGTAAAAACAGTTATGAAATATTATCACGAATACAAATCTAATCCCGACGGAACAGTTGCTCCTATGCTCGCAGCCGTGAAAGCACCAAAGGAAGATCAGAAAGTTTTGGCTGAAAAAGAACATAGAGAAATGTTGACTCTTTTTATGTTGAATCAAGCCATATAGAAATATGCAGAAGATAAATGTTCAACGAAGTTAAGACTCATGAACTTACAATTGACGTTGTCGTCTTTACGATTAAAGACAATAAGTTGCAAGTATTAGTCACAAGAAGAAACAAAGAACCATTCAAAGGTAGATGGGCAATTCCAGGGGGCTACATTCGTTTATCGGAAACTTTAGACGATGCTGCTGCAAGGATTTTGAAGGAAAAAACAGACGTAGATGATATCTATCTGGAACAACTTTATACGTTTGGCGATCCTCTTCGTTACCCGAATGCCCGTGTCGTTACTTGTGCTTATTTTGCACTCGTTAGAGCAGAAGATGTTGAGCATATTTTCACAAGAGAACAAGGTGAAGATGTTGCTTGGCACAACGTTTATTCGTTGCCTGAAATGGCATTCGACCACAAAAAGATTATCGAATATTCGCTTTATAGAACTCGTGAAAGATTGGAATATTTCCCGATTTCATACAAACTTTTGAAAGACAAATTCACCTTGACGGAATTGCAAAGAACGTATGAGTTAATATTGAACAAACCGCTCGATAAACGCAATTTCAGAAAGAAAATTCTTTCAGGCACAATGCTTATCGAGACGGACGAATATACAAAGTCAGGCTCAAAACGCCCTGCAAAACTTTATATGTTCGACCCTGATTTGATTAAATCAAAAAAAGGCTTGATGTTTGTATAACTTGAAATATTTTAAATAACTTGAAAATTCTAAAAAGAACGTCATTGTACGTTCTTTTTTATCGTTAATTCAACTCCATTAACGCCGAGACCGAAAAGAGCGAAATCGTACTTTGTCGGGTCGTTTTTGTCTAATATTCTCAAATTTTTCGTAATTTCCATTGCACTTTTCATATCGTTGTTTTTTCTCGTCAACAAGCCGATTTTGCGGGAAATATTTCCGACATGAACGTCTAATGGAATAATCAATTCCGATTTATCAATAAAATCCCAAATGCCTACATCGACGGGGGATTTTCGGACAAACCACCTGAGCATCATATTCATTCTTTTTATAGCACCGCCTTTTTTCGGATTGGGTAAAAGGTGGTAAAATCCTTGCGTAATGTCCATTTTGACGTTCGAATAAAAATATTCTGTGATGCCCGAGAGCATTTTTATGATATCGTGAGTTTGTTCGTAATGATACTTGAAAAGGCTTTTGAGGCTTTCTTTTTCGCCTTGTAGTTTTTGCAAAATTTTCAATATCTGAATAAAATCAACACCTTTTGAAAAACGATAATTGAAATTTTTCAAAATCTCATCATTTTCGTCAAAATCTTTGATAAATTCGTTCAAATCTTTATCTTTTGTCAAAAAAGTTTTGAGTTGTCTGATGAAAAGTTCTCTTTTTCCATAGGCGAACATTGAGGCGATAAATCCTGCAATTTCGATGTTTTCGGGTTTTTGATAAAGATGAACAAATTGAACAGGGTCATCTTTGATAAAATCAGTCGTGTCGTACTTTTCGGCGTAATTGTTTAAAAGGTTTTTTACCTTATCGTTTTGAAATAATTTTTCAGCAGTGTTGAACATTCTTCTTCCTTTATACCACCGATTACTTCTGTTTTCGAGTTCAAAAATTTTCGCAAGTCTGTAGCAGATCCTAAGGCACCATATATTGTATCATAAGCACCAAAAAAAACTTTAGAAATTCGTGAGTTCAAAATTGCCCAAGAACACATCGGGCATGGTTCTAAAGTCACATAAAGTTCGCAATCTGATAAAATTGTTGTGCCTAAAATCTCTTGTGCTTCTTGAATTACGAGCATTTCTGCATGGGCTGTCACATCTTTTTGCAACTCTTTTTCATTATGTGCTTTTGATATAATTTCACCGTTTTTGACAAGAACAGCACCGATTGGCAAGTCTTTTTCGGAGTTTTTGGCAATATTTATCGCTTCTTGCATAAAATCCATTATTCTTCCTCAGATGGCAAGGTTACATAAGTGAAAAATTCGTTGTTCGGGGTGGATTTAATGAAAATTGTTCCGCCCATTGCCGAGAGTAAGCCTTTTACGATGAATAGACCTAAACCAGTACCACGAGTGGTTCTGGTCGTTTTGTCGTCAAGTCTTACAAATTTTTCGAACAATTTTTTTACGGTTTGTTTGTCGATGTAGGGGGCGTAATTTTTCAAAATCACCGTGACTTTGCCGTTGACTTTTATTGCGTCGATGATGAGCGGAGTGTCCTCAAGTCCGTATTTGTTTGCATTTTCGATTAAGTTAATCAAAACTTGCTCAAATCTATCTTTGTCGGCACAAATGTAGATGTTCTCTGTAACATTATTTATTACTTCACGATTTTCAATGTTTTTAACCGAAATCAGTGACAATTCAAGGCTTTCAGCGACGTTTACGGATTCGAACGTCATATTGAGGTGTGCACCTTCTATGTCCGGAATTACGAGCAAATCTTCAATCATTCGGCTAAGTCTTTCGGTTTGTTGTTTAATGACCTTTAAAGACTTATTCCAAGTTGCCTTGTCGATTGTGATGTCTGTTCGCATAAGTCTCGAAGAATAGCCTTTGATGCTCGTCAGAGGGGTTCTGAACTCGTGGCTGACAGTGTCGATGAGATTCGAGCGGAAATTGTCCAAAATTTCCAATTCTTCCTTTTGTTTTGCAAGTTTTGAATAAGCGTCGTTGATTTCGTCCGCCGCCTTGTTGAATTCGTTCGAGAGATAAACGAGTTCATAAGGGGTCAAAACATTTTTCAAAAGCCTTATCCTACGGGAATAATTACCCTTTGTAAGTGCGTTAATCCCTTTGAACAACTGTCTGATGTTGAGGTACAAATAGGAAAGGTACATCGTGATAAAAAGTAAACTTGCAATGGCGGAAACTATCATCGCAGTAAGGATTTGCCATGCCGAAAAATAAATCGTTCTTTCCATAATTTCGGTTGTGGTGTTGACGATGATTGTCACGTCCATTGATTTCATTTTTGTGCAAATGATAGGCTGATTGTGGTTTTTGCCGATAGAGGCTGTTGTGCCATTTTCCATATTTGATGGGATTAAGGGATATAAAGATTGGAAATCCTTTTCGTTGTAGTTGATTGAAGAAACGAGTTTGCCCTTTTCTGACAGGACAAAAATTTCTCTTATTGGTTCGTTAATCCCTCTGAAAATCTGATTATGCAGGTATTCTTTGTTCATTATCCCGATGAGATAATGGTTGTTGTCCAATTTTTCTGAAACGGTAATCGTACCCGATGACGGGTCGAGGTGTCCAGATTCTGCAATGTAGATGGGAAGGTTATGAGGATTGACTTTTTCGATGTGTAAGTCTGAGAAAATTTCGGTCGACTTTACATAATCATTCAAATATTTGTCAATCATTTTTCTATTGGGCAAGTACTTGATAGATAGGGCGATTTCCTTAATTTTGGCATCGTCGGATTTGAACATATCGTAGATGTTTCGGTCGACGTTTTTTGCAATAATTAGGGCTGTATTTCGCAACTCTCTTGCCAAAGCCTGACGGTTGATGTTGTTTACGATAATTCCTGTAACGATAAGAGGAATAATCAATGAAAAAATCGCTACAACGACAACCTGTTCGACGATTTTGAGTCTGTGAATTCGAAAAACTCTCAAAAATTTTCTCACTGTTCTTCTGCCTCAAACGGTGTCAGTTTGTAACCGACATTTGTCACTGTTTGCAAGTATATTGGGTGTTTTGGGTCATCTTCGATTTTTTGTCTTAACCCTCCGACATGAACCCTCAACATTCTGACGTCCTCGTCGCTATCGTAGCCCCAAACTTCGTTCAACAAAACGGCAAGGGTGACCGAGTTGTCAAAATATTGTATCAAACAGTACAAAATTTCGAATTCTGTTGGAGTCAATTTGATTTTTTTATCTTTAATTGCAACTTCTAAATAATCTGGAAATAACTCAAACACGCCGACTTTGAGGATTTCTTTGCTGTTTTGAGTTTGCTGTTCGTTTTTGGAATTTCGGCGTAAAAGTACACGAACTCTGAGCAAAACTTCCTGAATGTCGAAAGGTTTGACGATGTAATCGTCAGCACCAGAGTTGAAACCAGTCGTTTTGTCAGTAATAGTGCCTTTTGCGGTCAACAATAAAATCGGAATGTCAGGTTTTTTGTCTCGAACATTTTTGCAGACATCGAAACCATTGATTTTTGGCATCATTACATCGAGCAAAATCAGGTCATAATCATTCGATAATGCCTTCTGAAGCCCTTCGCTGCCATCTTTTGCAGTATCGACATCGTATCCGCTTTGTGCAAGGTCAAATTCTAAAAGTTCCCTAATATCTGTATCGTCATCAACAACTAAAAGTCTTTTTTTCATTGTTTTTCCCACTTTTAGCAAGTATTATCGCATAATTTTTTCGTATTCTCAAGGATTTAATAACAAATATTTCACAAAGGTTGTTTGCGTGCGGCGTTATTGGGTCTTGGGTATTTTTTAGGTGTCGGCTTGATTTTTTTGAAAATCAACAGGCAACGATTTTCGTCCTCTGTTTTTGAAACGTCGATTTTTTCAACAAATTTAAGCCCTAAAATTTTTATTGCATTTTCGGCCAAAATCAACTCCTCGTCTGCTGTTTTAGATTTATATGCAACAAAATATCCACCCTGCTTTATAAATGGTGCAGAATATTCTAAAATTACCGACAAATCCGCAACGGCACGGCTTGTCGCCACGTCAAAAAATTCTTTTTTGTCAAAATCTTCAATCCTTGTGCAAATCGGGGTCAAATTTTCAAGGTGCAAGTTTTCTTTTGCCACTTTGATGAATTTGATTTTTTTTGCAATCGAATCGAGTGCAAAAACCTTGATATTACTATGCTCAATCGCAATCGGTATTGCTGGAAAGCCACCACCTGTTCCAATATCAAGAAGATTTTCAGGCTCTTTATATTTACCGAAAAATGCTTCTATCGCAAGGCTATCTGGGATATGCTTTTCGGCAAGTTTTTGTACATCATTTTTACTCATCAAATTTGTGTGAAAATTATATTCCTCAAAAAGCCTTATAAATTGTGTGAAATTAGTCATTTTGCGATTGAAACTCCGAGGCGATTCTTTCAAAAGTTGCCGTTCCCAATTTAGTTTTCATATCGTTAATTCTCACGTCGATTTTGCGGACGTTTTCGGGGTTTGGTTGTTTAAGTAGCAAGGCTTTTGCCAACAAATATGATTTCAGAGCATCTTTTGTTTGGTTTGATTGATAGTAATAATCGCCGATTTGAATGTATGTTGATGCGGTGTAAACGTTGTCGTTGAGTTTCTTTGCGGCATCTAATGCTTTGAAAGAATAATCAAGGGCGAACGTCAAAGATTTTGCCTGATAAATTGTTGCTAGTTTTGAGTATGCAAAGTACAAACCGTCCCAATTTTCGTGCTGTTCGTCAATCTTTACCGAAAGTTCGTAATATTTTGCGGCTTTGTCGGTCAAATTTTGCTCCTCAAAAATTCCTGCAATGTTTGAATATGCCGATGAAATGTACGAATTTACCTCATAGTCAGTCGAGGTTTGGATACATTGTGAGTACATTTTGAAGGCTTTTTCGACACTGCCGGCATCGTCGTATGCAAGTCCGAACTTGAAGCAGGTTTCGCAAATAAGTTTTTTGTCGTTCAAATTCAGTGCGTAACTCAATGCCTCGTTGTAATAAACGCTTGCTCTTTCGATGTTGAGGTTGTTTGATTCGATTTCTGCAAGGTTCAAAAGCACTCTTGCATTGAAGGCAAGGTCGGTTTTTTGATTTGAGTGCAAAATTGCCTCGTACATTTCTTTTGCCTTGTTGTGGTTGTACGTTTCTGTATAAATTTCAGCCATATTAAACAAGGCCTTGTTGGCGTTTTGCGGATTTGTGTTGCAATAAAGTTTGTACGCTATTTCAAAGCATTTCAAAGCTTCGTCATTGTTTTGCATTTTTCTGTGGCAAAATGCAGTTTGCATCATTATAATCGGTTTTGCTTCGTCATAGCCAGCCGCTTCGGTCATTGAGTATGCTTTGTTATAAATTTTCAACGCACGTTCAAAATCAAATTCCTGTTCTGCAAGACTTGCCTCATTCATTACTGTAACAAGAGTTTCTGTAGGTTGAGCAGGTTCTTCTTTTTGGAAGTTGTTTTGAGGAGGTTTTTGTTGATTTTGGAACTGATTTTTTCTGAGTTGATTTCTCGGATTGAAGTCGTATTGTGGAGTTTCCCTGTCGTCACGGATAAGTTCGGCATTTGGAACTTTGAGGTTGAGTTGATTTAGCAACTTCAATTCTTCGTTTGAAAGTTCGAAATTTTTTGCTCTTAAATTGTTGTTAATTCTCGTAGCAAGTCCTCTTGGTGCGGGCTTAACAAATCTTTTTTGCTGTTGTTGATTGCTGCCGACAGAAGATTCGGAAAAATTCCAGTCTCTTTTGATACTGTTTGAATAACTCAAATAGTTGTAGTCCAAACTTTTTTGTTTGGTTTGTGGCTGGATATTTGTTTCGATTGTTTGTGCGGCTTGTTCCTTGTGGTATGCTGCTTCACGACGCATTGTGCTTCTCGAAATTATCAAATCACGTTCTGAAGGTTTTTTGGGAAGTTGTGATTCATACAATTCTGCCAAATAGGTGTGAATGTCCTTAAACGTTTGCGGATTGATGGTTTCGATGACCGTGCTTTTGACGTAATCTTTCAGGTAAATGTTGATTCCTTCTCTGCAAAGCAACATTCTCTCCTCGAGATATGCAAGTTCATCTGGAGTTGAAAGTTTTTGTTTAATCAAGAAATTTTCGCTAACGCCCGAACGAATAAGAGCAAGAAACCATAAAGTTTTGAAAAATCTTTCGGGGATTAATGTCAAAACTTTCGAAATCAGAAAATCAAAAATTGTCTTTTTCTTTTTGGAATAATCGTTATAAACGCTCTTGAGGTTCAAATTTAGCAGTTTGATTACGTTTATCAACAAAGAAATATAAAGAAAATGTCCCTTTGTAGCTTCAAATGCGTTGTTGTAAGTTTCTTCGTCCGACGTGATGTCGTTTTTGTTCAAAATTTCGATGAACTCTTCTTTTCCACAAAGTTTTATTATGGCGTAATTTTGATTGTTTTCCCCTGATAAATCACTGTCTGCAAGGTTTCTCGATGCAACGACAATTTTTACCCTTTCGATTTGTGAAATGTGTTTGATAAAGTTCGAAATTTCGACGTGAAGCGGAAATTTTTGTGCATTTACAGAGTCAAAAATAAATAACATTGGCATATTTATGCTTTTTAAATATGCGTTAATTCTGTCTGTAAATCCAGTAGAATCAACCTTTGGTAGGGTTATCTTGCGTTGGTTATGATAGTTCACAAAGTCCGTATGGATTGACAACAAAACGTCGTCCAAGTTAGTTGATTCAAAACAATTTATTCTGAAACAAAGAACGTCATCGTTTGTTATTTTGGGCAAAAAATCGACCATTGTTGATTTTCCGCTACCCATAAATCCGTGAAGGACAAACAAACTTGCATTAGAGTTTACAAAATTCACAAGTTTTGTGAAAGTTTCAAAATCGTGAGCCAAAATTTCTTCAACTTGCGGAGAAATTTCCTCATCAATAGCACCTTTTAAGCCTTCAATGGACAATCCTCTTGAAAAGACAAAACTTCCCATACCGGAAAGGCCGGCTGGTCCGTTAAGCAAATTTTCGATTTTTTCCGTTAAAAACTTATACGCCATACTTATATATTACAATAATTTTTCCACTAATTAAATACAAAATAAAAAAGACCGACTAATCGGTCTAAATTCACACACTTTTCAATACACATTTTTGTTAGGCACAATCCCTGTGCCGAGTTTTTTTATTTTTTCACTTTTACACATGAGGTCGCCTCACACCTTGCGAGGTAACTGTTTGGACATCTTGTCCACACTTCTATAAAGTCATGTTTTTCATGAAAATTGCTCAATATTCTCCATTTGTATGAATTTTTGTAAAGGCTTGTTTTAAAAATAACAAAATGATACACTTGTTATGACGAAAGGACGGCAAATGATGACAAAAAAATTAAAAATCGGCTTTGGCTGTGATCACGGCGGAATTAATCTCAAAAATAAACTCATCGAAATTTTCAAAGATGAATACGAATATGTTGACTATGGAACTTATACAGCAGATTCTGTTGATTATCCTGTTTATGCGAAAAAAGTTGCAGATGCAGTAGTTGCAGGTGAAGTTGATAGAGGAATTATCTGTTGCGGTTCCGGAATCGGCGTTTCTATTGCTGCAAACAAGGTTAAAGGCATTAGGGCGGTAGTTTGCTCAGATACTACTTCTGCAAGATATTCAAGACTTCATAACGATGCAAATGTTCTCTGTATGGGCGAAAGAATCATCGGTGCTTTGACGGCGGAAGATATTTGCAGAATTTGGCTCGATACTGAATTTGAAGGCGGTCGTCACCAACGTCGTGTCGATATGCTCAACAATATGTAATCGACTGAAATATGATTTTTAAAAAGCAGGTCTTCTTGCCTGCTTTTTTGTTGCAGGGACTTCGTCCCGCTCTGTTTGCGCTTGCGTATGTTCATAGCATTCACCGTCATTGCGAACGGAGCGTCAGCGGAGTGTGGCAATCCAGTAATTCGAGTTTATCAAAACGTATTAACAAAAAAGAGGGCTTTAAAAAAGTCCTCTTTCTCGTTTTGAGTTAGTTTAATGAATTTCAGTTGACTGAAATTACATCATACCGCCCATTCCGCCCATTCCGTTCATATCAGGCATTGCAGGTGCTCCGCAGCCTTTCTTTTCGGGAACATCTACGACGGCTGCTTCTGTTGTCAACAACATTGCTGCTACTGAAACAGCGTTTTCGAGTGCAGAACGTGTAACTTTTGCAGGGTCAACGATACCTGCTTTGAACATATCAACGTATTGGTTGTTCATAGCATCGTAACCTTCTGTTGTCGGACGTTTTTTAACTTCTTCAACAACAACTTCGCCTTTCAATCCCGCGTTATCAGCGATTTGTTTAAGCGGAATGTGGAGTGAATCTAACATAATTTTGAAGCCGATTTTTTCATCATCTGATTCAAATTTAGTTGATTCAAGTTTTTCGTTCAAAGTTTGCATTACTCTAACGAGTGCAACACCGCCACCGGGAACGATACCTTCTTCTTTTGCTGCTCTTGTTGCGTTCAAAGCATCTTCAATTCTGAGTTTCTTTTCTTTAAGTTCGACTTCTGATGCTGCACCAACTTCGATTACTGCAACGCCGCCTGCCAACTTAGCAAGTCTTTCTTGAAGTTTTTCTTTATCATATTCGCTGTCTGAAGTTTCGATTTGACGTTTAATCAACTTAACTCTTTCTGCAACTGCATCTTTGTGTTCGTCGCCGACAACGATTGTTGTGTTGTCTTTTGTAACTGTAACACGTTTTGCTTGACCGAGCATTTGAACAGTGATGTTTTCAAGTTTGATGCCCAATTCTTCAGTGAACATTTCGCCGCCTGTCAAGATTGCGATATCTTCGAGCATTGCCTTTCTTCTGTCACCAAAGCCCGGAGCTTTAACTGCAACCGCTCTTAAAACTTTTCTCATTGTGTTTACAACCAATGTTGCAAGTGCTTCACCTTCAACATCTTCTGCAATCAACAACAATGAACGACCGTCACGAGCAACTTGTTCCAAAATCGGAACGAGGTCTGAAATAAGGTTGATTTTCTTGTTTACACAAAGAACGTAAGCATCTTCGAGAACTGCTTCCATTCTTTCAGGGTCAGTTACGAAATAAGGTGAAATGTAGCCTTTGTCGAATTGCATACCTTCAACCAATTTGAGGTTAGTACCTGTTGATTTTGATTCTTCAACAGTGATAACGCCGTCGTGACCGACTTTTTCGATAGCATCTGCAATCAATTCGCCGACTGATGAGTCGTTACCTGCTGAAATTGATGCAACTTGTGCTGCTTTTTCTTTTGAGTCAACGGGTTGAGCCATCTTCTTAATTGACTCGATAGCCATTTCAACACCTTTGCTCATACCTCTTTTGATACCAATCGGGTTAGCACCTGCTGTGAGGTTTCTCAATCCTTCTCTTACGATTGCTTGTGCAAGAACTGATGCTGTCGTTGTACCGTCACCTGCTACATCGTTTGTTTTTGAAGAAACTTCTTTCAAAAGTTGTGCACCTGAGTTTTCAAGACCGTCTTCGAGTTCGATTTCTTTTGCGATAGTAACACCATCGTTAACGATTTGCGGTGCACCGAATTTCTTTTCCAAAATTACGTTTCTTCCTTTAGGTCCAAGCGTGATTTTTACTGTATCTGCTACTGCGTCGATGCCTCTTAAAAGAGCCTTACGAGCATCTTCATTAAAAACTATTTTTTTAGCCATTGTATTTTCTCCTGTTTAAATCTTTTTTAATTCTTATTCAAGAATACCCAAAACATCTTTTACTGAAAGGATTTTGTACATTACGTTGTCAACTTTTACGTCTGTACCTGCATATTTTGCGTACAAAACAATTTCGCCGACTTTAACTTCCATCGGTGCTTTTTCGCCGCTGTCTAAAGTTTTGCCTGTTCCGATTGCAACAACTTTACCTTTTTGCGGTTTTTCTTTTGCACTGTCAGGAATAAAAATACCGCCTGATGTTTGTTCTGCATCGTCTATGATTTCAATAACCAAATTATCGCCTAAAGGTCTGATACTCATTTTATTTCTCCTTTACTGTCTGTAACTTTACTACTCATTTATAATATATTTTTTGCAATATTGAGTTTATTTTAACAAAAAATTAATTATTCAGTTTTTAAGTATTGGTTTTTGCGGTTGTTTTTTGAGGCGAAAAATCAACAAATTTTATTTTTTCTTGAAAAATAAACATTTTTTGTTTATAATTTTTGCAAATTTAAAAATTCATGAATGGAAAAATTACAGAAAGGTATTGGTTATGTCCGCAAGCCAACTCCCCGAAAATATGGGAAAAAAGATAGTAGAAGCCTTGAAAAGACAGGCTATGTATGGAGAAGATTATTCTGCAACAACGAATGAACAGACGGAACAACCTGAAAAATTCGTTTTGCCGCAAGAAGATACTATTGTTGAAAACGATATGGAAGATTTGAATACAATTACGGAAACTGAAGAAGTTCAACCTCAACCGACACCGGTTCTAAAAGAAGATCCAATTCAATTTTCGATTCCTTCATCATCACCTGCAACTTTGCAAAATGTTGCATTCAACGCTTATGCACCTGAAATGCCCACAAACGTTGCTGTTTTGAAAAAGTTGATTTCACAACTTCCTGCAGGCGTTTCGAAACAAATCGGTGCACAAATTATCAGACAAACTATTGAAGCGTTAGGCATTTCGATGAACAGTGTTCTTCAAGAGGCTCAACAGGTTCCAGAAAATTTGAACAATTCTGTTACTGAATGTTCGATGAAAATTCAAGAATACAAAAATCAAATTATGCAACTTGAATCAAATGCAAGAGATTATCAACGCCAAATGGCTCAAATCAATGATTTAATCAGTCTTTTCATCTTGACGGATAAAAAACATTAATTCCGCAATCCCGAAAATTTACGGAATAAAAAAGAGGAACTTTTGATGAGTTCCTCTTTTACTTTGTTGGAAAGTTTTGTTATGGAGTTACTGTCATAAGGTCGTAAATAGCGTCCCAACCACTTTTTCCACCACGAACTTTGAATTTTTGGATACGATTAACTGTTGATTTTCTCAATTTTGCAATGGTTTTGGTATTTCTTGTTTCCAACTTTTTGTTTTCTTTTCTGAGTTGAAGAACTGAATTTGCGTAAGTCAAGAAGTTTTTGTATTCGTTGCAGTTGTAACCTGCTTTAACTTTTGCAGGGTATGAGTAAGTTGTGTAATCGTAAACGTTCATTGCTCTTTCGCTGTTAGCAGGTCTGCCTGTGATTGCATCCCAAGTTGAACCGGTTTGTTTTGTCAAAACAACAATCAATGCAAGTGGGTTGTAGCCAGCGTTTGCCATAAGGTTAGTTGCGATAGCGTCAGCCTCTTTTTCTTCTTTTGTTGAACGGTAATTGATTGCTGCTGTTGTGAGTAAGCCTGTTGAGTCAGATTCTGTTGCAGTTGTTGTGTCTGTTGATTGTAAAGAGTATAAAACTTTTGCTTTTGAAGCGTGGCCTGCGATGATGTGACCGAGTTCGTTTCCGACAACTGCTGCGACTTCGTTGTCATTGCCTGCAAAAGAAAGTTTTGCTTTTGAAACATTTACTGTTTTATTTGTTGTAAAGTCAGAGTTATCAGTGTCGTCAGAAACAACCTTGAATTGAACGTTTGTAATGGCGATGCCATTTTTTGTCAATAAAAGTTTTCCGATTTCAGGAACTCTTGATTCTGCATTATATGTTGCTGCAAATGAAGGAATTGCCGCAAAGATTGCAACAAACAATGTTAAAATAATCTTTTTCATGTTTTCTCCTTTTCCTTTCAATAACAAAATTATTTTACCATAGAAATTCTACTTGTGGCGGTTATTATCGATTGAATTTACAGTATTTGTATCTTGGAAGTTTTTCGCCAAAAATTCTTAGGTCGATTTCTTTGCAATCAGTGACTTTTCGACCATTATTTTTATTGTAAAAATCTAAAACTTCATTTACCATATCAGAATAACACTCGTCGATTGAAACAAGGTAAATATTTTTATCGCTTCTGATTAAGTCTTTGCAATACTTTTCGGCATATTCCGAGAAGAATGTGTAAGTGTCAATCGTTCTGTCGATTTTTTCAATTTCCTTGTAATGCTTGTTGAATATGGATTTTGGATAAAAAAGCATGACGAATTGAACATTCGGATTTTGGTTGACCAAAGTTGCTGAAACACCGCAATTTGTGATTAAAACGACAGAATTGTCATCGAAGTTCATATCTGTTCTTTCAAAAATTTTGAATTTTTCTCCAGATTGAATTTTTTCAAACAAATTTGTTTTCATTGACGGAATTTCGCCGTAATTGATGTTGAAATAAAGAAGAAAAATCATTGCCATAACTGCGATTATGACAAAAATATCTTTGAATTTTGATTTTTCCGAATAGAAAAATGAAAAAACGAAAATTGTCACCAAAATTCCAGATAAAACAGTACTTGCGATGACAAATCTTGCACAGGCACTAACGGCGAGGTTTATTGAACAAGGTATTGCAAAAAGCATTATCATAACGAATAAGTTGCCGTAAGATATGGTGTTTCTGAATGTTTTTGTGATGTTAAAATTGTCTTTTTTGAAGTTGAAAAACGAGGTGACTGTCAAAATAATTGTCACAAAATAAATTATTATACTTCTGTAATCCGTCGCAAAATTGTCGTACGCATATCCTCTCAACACAAACGGATAGAACAAAAATTCGTATAAATTTTTCGGTATAAGATAATATCCGCAGTCGATATCGAGGAGTTTTATCGGGTATGTGTATGGGGATTTGAAAACATTGTTGAAAAAAGGGAAAAATGGATTTAAAAATTTCTGATAAACCTTGATTATCCAATAACCATCAAGGATTGAGAAGGTTATGGCTGCACCTGCAAAATACCAAAGCAGTGCATTTATCGGTTTGTCGATTTTTTTGAACAAAATGAGTGTGATTATCGGAATTGCTACTGCCGCAGAGTATGCTGTGAGTTTTAATCCAGTCGCAACTCCGAAAACTATTCCACATAAAAGAAACATTATCTTTCGATGATTTGTATTTTCTTTGAAAATATTTCTTATAAAAATATAAAATCCAACAAGCGTAATAAGTGCAATCTTGATGTCGTTTTGCTCAAATGTGAGTTGCAAAATCATTGCGGGCATGAAAATAAAGCAAAAAATTGATGAAAATATTGCAATTCCTTTTGTTTTTGGAGAATTTGTGTCAAATTTATCGAAAATATAATCCGCAAATTTGTAAATCATAAAAACTACCAAAACCGAATCCCAAAGCGATAAAAAGGCAAATAAATATGGGTGATTTTGGAGTTTAAAAATTGTCCAAAAAGTAAGTATATCAATAACTGGAGTTATGCATGTTCGCATATTTCCAGGGAAAAAATCAATGTCGAATCCTCTGTGTGTCAAAAACGAAAAACAGTTGAATGCCTTGTAATTTAGCCAATCCCAGTCAGGTATTGCAGGAAACAAAAAATAAATTATCGCAAGCAAAACCCAAATTAGAACTATAAGAAAGACTTCTTGTTTCCAATTTATCTTCATAGGTTAATTGTAGCACATTTTTGTCTAAAATGTTCATATCCGTTGAGTGAGTTTGTTCTTGGTTGTATAATCGGGACAAAAGGAGTGCTTATGGATAAAATCAAGGCGATGTTCAGAGCATTTAAGTATCGGAATTTCAGGCTTTTCTTTCCGAGTCTTGCAATTTGTCAAATCGGGATTTGGATTCAAAATATTGCCATAAGTTGGCTCGTTTATGACATTACAAAATCCCCGTTTATGATGGGAACTGTAATGTTTTTCAACGCAATCCCTCTTTTTATCGTAACTCCGTTTGCGGGCGTTATCGTTGATAAATTCAATCGTCATAAACTCCTTTTCGCTGTGCAACTTTTGTTCGCCTTACAGGCTTTGTTGATAACACTTTTCACCGTTACGGGATTTATAAATATCCCTGTGATTATAGTTCTTGGGGTATTCTTGAACTGTATTGCCGCTATAGATGCACCTTTGAGACAGTCGACATTTGTTCTTCTCGTTGATGATAAAAAAGATTTGTCTAATGCAATTTCTTTGAATGCTTCTTGCTTTAATATGGCAAGATTTGTTGGCCCTGCAATCGGCGGTATGCTCATTGCTTACACAAATATTGGCATTTGCTTCTTGATTAATTTCTTATGTATTTTGCCGAATATTTTTCTCGTTAGAATGATGAAAATTGTGGACGTAAAATCAGAAACCGTAAAGAATTCTTCTATTTTTGAAAGTTTAAAAGAAGAGGTTTCTTATACTCTTGCACACCCTGAAATTTCCTTGTCGCAACTGTATTTGGCTGTTTTTTGCTTTATGCTCCTTGCATATCCAATGTTAATGCCTATTTATACTTCAGAGGTTTTGCACGCAAATGCTGATGTTTTGGGCTTTATCTTGGGTGCAACTGGGGTCGGTTCGTTGACGGCTTCTTTGCTTCTTGCTATAAAAATGACAACCCATAAAATGCGAACGATTATGTTCTGTGGCTGTCTGTCAATCTGTGGAGCATATATTTTCCTCGGCTTTATAAATCATGAGTGGACTGCTATTATCCTCATGTTTTTTGCAGGACTTGGCATGACGTGTTTTTTAACTCCTCAAAACATGCTTTTGCAAAATATCGTTGCTGATGACAAACGTGGTCGTGTAATGAGTATGAATGCACTTTGTTACGGTGGTACAATCTCTTTGAGTAGTTTCATTGCTGGCTCAATCGCTGAAACAATAGGTATTGCACATACTTTCGTCCTCCTCGGGGGTGTAATGTTCGGCTTCGCTTGCTATTTTAGTTATCGTTTATCGAAATTTGATTACACTAAAAAGATATAAAAATTCGACCGCAATAAATGGTTTACATATCTGACGGAATTGGTTGACGTTTGTGTAAAAATACCTGTGGTTATTGTATTGATTATATTTTGTTGATATTAGAGCAAAATTGTCAGGTGTTGGTTGACAATAGACGAAAAATATTGCCTTTGTTGGGGTGGATTTTTTGTTATAAAAAATGGTCAAAAAAGGTTGTTTTTTAAATATGTTCACGGTATCTTTAATGTCATAAAGACTACATTTATTAGGAAGTATTAAAGGAGGATCTAATAATATGGCAGGAAAAACAATAACAGTTGACGGTAACTACGCTGCAGCACACATTGCGTATGCACTCAGCGAAGTATCGGCAATTTACCCTATCACTCCTTCATCTACAATGGGTGAATGGGTTGATGAATGGGCTTCTCAACACAAGAAAAACATTTGGGGCAGAGAAGTTAAAGTTGCTGAAATGCAGTCAGAAGCAGGTGCAGCAGGTGCTGTTCACGGTTCATTGGCAGCAGGTTCATTGACTTCAACATACACAGCTTCACAAGGTTTGTTGTTGATGATTCCGGTTATGCACAAGGTAGCAGGGGAAATGATTCCTCACGTAATTCACGTTTCTGCTCGTGCATTGGCTGCTCAATCATTGGCAATTTTCGGTGACCACACAGACGTTATGGGTTGCAGAAATACAGGTTATGCAATGCTCGCAGCTAACTCAGTTCAAGAAGAAATGGATATGGCTTTGGTTGCTCACTTGTCAACATACAAAGCAAAAGTTCCGTTCTTGCAATTCTTTGATGGCTTCAGAACTTCTCACGAAATTCACAAAATCGAAGAAATTTCATACGAAGACATCGCAAAATTGGTTGAACCTAAATACATCGAAGAATTCAGAGCAAGAGCAATGAGACCTGAAGCACCGATTTGTAAAGTTGGTGCTCAAAACACAGATGTATATTTCCAAGGTCGTGAAACAGTTAACAAATATTATGATGCTGTTCCTGACATTGTTCAAGAATACATGGACAAAGTTGCAAAAGTAACAGGCAGACAATATCACCCGTTTGATTACGTAGGTGCTCCTGATGCAACAGATGTAATCGTAGCAATCGGTTCAGGTTGCGAAACAATCGAAGAAACAATCGATTACTTGAATGCAACAAGAGGTACTAAGTACGGTTTGGTTAAAGTTAGATTATACAGACCGTTTGATGTAAAACGTTTCAACGAAGCACTTCCTGCATCAGTTAAACGTATTGCGGTTCTTGATAGAACAAAAGAACCTGGTTCAATCGGCGAACCTTTATACTTAGATGTAGTTGCAGCACTTGCTGGTAAAGACATCAGAATCATCGGCGGCCGTTACGGTTTGTCATCAAAAGAATTTACGCCGTCAATGGTTTACGCTATTTACAAACACAGCGAAAACAATGGTTTCCACGGATTTACAGTTGGTATCGAAGATGATGTTACAAACAAATCATTGAAAATTGAAGAACACATCGTTACAGAACCTGAAGGTACTACAAACTGTATGTTCTGGGGCTTGGGTTCAGACGGTACCGTTGGTGCTAACAAAAACTCAATCAAAATCATTGGTCAATATACAAACAAAGATGCTCAAGCATACTTTGCTTATGACTCAAAGAAATCTTTCGGTGTAACTGTTTCTCACTTGAGATTTGGTGACAAACAAATCAAATCAACATATTTGATTACTGCACCTGACTTTGTATCTTGCTCAGCACACGCTTATATCGGCAGATATGACTTGTTGAAAGGTATTAAAGAAAACGGTACATTCTTATTGAATTCACCTTATTCAAAAGAAGAAGCATTTGCTCACTTAACAAGAGATATGCAAGAAACAATCATCAACAAGAAGATTAAGTTCTACAATATTGATGCGGAAAAATTGATTAAGTCACAACCCGGCTTGCGTGGTAAAGGTGCAAACACAGTTATGATGGTTGCATACTTCAAAGTTTCAGGAATCATTCCGTTCGAACAAGCACTCGAAGGTATGAAAGAAATGACGAAGAAAACATTCAAGAAGAAAGGTGACGATGTTGTTAATATGAATATCGCATTGATTGATGCAGCAGTTGATGCTTGCGAAGAAGTTGAAGTTCCTTCATCATTGGACGGTGTTGCACACGCAGAAGTTGTTAAATTGATTCCTGATGACGCATCAGACTTCGCTAAGAAGATTATTGAACCTTCAATGAGACAAAAAGGTGATGATATCCCTGTTTCAGCAATGTCAGTTGACGGTGTAATTCCGACAGGTACTGCTTGCCTTGAAAAACGTGGTATTGCTCCGAGAGTTCCGCATTGGAACGCTGAGTTCTGTTTACAATGCGGTATTTGTGCATCAGCATGTCCGCACGCTGCAATCAGAACGAAGTTGGTTGAAGCAGAAAACTTGAAAGATGCTCCTGCATCATTCAACACAGTTGATGCTAAACCGAATGCAAACGGCGAAAAATTCAAAGTTCAAGTATACTGCAAAGATTGTACGGGTTGCGGTGTATGTTTAGATCAATGTCCTGCAATGAAAATCCCCGGCAAAGAAGCATTAGGTTGGTCATCACTTGAAGCTGAAGAAGCAGCAGGTGAATGCGAAAACGAAAAATTCTTCGACGAATTGCCTGATAACGTAATGGGTAAAAACACAACTAAGACAATTAAGGGTGCAATGCTCAGAAAACCGTTGTTTGAATTCTCAGGTGCTTGTGCAGGTTGTGGTGAAACACCTTATGTTAAATTGGTATCACAATTATTCGGTGACAAAGCAATCGTTGCAAACGCAACAGGTTGTTCATCAATTTATTCAGGTACATTCCCGACAATTCCTTACACAAAAACTAAGGAAGGCAGAGGTACTGCTTGGGCAAACTCATTGTTCGAAGACAACGCTGAATTCGGTTTCGGTATGAGATTAGCAGTTGATGCAAACAGATCAACTTTGAAAACATACGTTGAAAAAGTTGTTGCTAATGCAGAAACACCTCAAGACTTGAAAGATGCTTTGAATGCAGCAATGGCTCACTTCGATAACTCTAAGACAGACGAAGCAATCAATGCTCAAGAAGAAGCAAAAGCAGTTATCGCAAAATATGCAGATTGCGGATGCCCTGATTTAGCTAAGGTTCGTGAACTTCAAGATTACTTCACAGATAAATCTGTATGGATTATTGGTGGTGACGGTTGGGCAAACGATATCGGATACGGCGGTATTGACCACGTTCTTGCTCAAAACAAAAACGTAAATATCCTCGTACTTGATACAGAAGTTTACTCAAACACTGGCGGACAAGCTTCTAAGTCAACTCCGACAGCAGCAGTTGCTAAGTTCGCAACAGGTGGTAAACCGACATACAAGAAGAACATGGGCTTGATGAGCATGTCTTATGGTTACGTTTATGTTGCATCAGTTGCATTGGGTGCTGATAGAAACCAAACATTGAAAGCATTCCAAGAAGCAGAAGCATACAACGGACCTTCAATCATCTTCGCTTATGCACCTTGTATCGCACACGGTATCGATATGAGCAAAACTCAAACCGAACAAAAACGTGCAGTTGAAGCAGGATACTTCCCGCTTTACAGATACAACCCTGCAAACGAACAACCTTTCACTTGGGACGCAAAAGATCCGAAAGGAAGTTACCAAGACTTCATCAGAAGCGAAGGTCGTTACAAATCACTCGTTAAGACTAACCCTGAAGCTGCTGAAGCACTTTACAACCAATCTGAAGCAGATGCTGCTAAGAGAATGGCTGTTTACAAATCAGTTGGCGAATTGTTGAGATAGTCAACGAATTGATTAAAATTCAAGCAGAAAGCGGATTTCGAAAGAGTCCGCTTTTTGTTTGACAAAAATTTTTACGTCCTATAAAATAGCTTTATGTCAAACGATGACTATATTTTATTTGAACATAAGTTCACGGTTAAAGATTCCAAAAATCTTTTGAATGCTGTCATTTGCCTGTTTTTAATCTTGTGTATTTGTTTGTTTTTGTTTTTCAATATCGGTTCAATTTTGCAAACGCAAACATTTTTGAAAACGGATTTGTATTTTTTCGGTGTAGTTATTGGGATAATTTTTGTCATTGCTTGTTCAATGCTTAGGTTTTCAACCTTTGCAAAGATTGTTTTGACCGAGGATAAAATTATCTATAAACCGCCGATTGGTTCTCGGTTTTATGAAATGGAGTATTTTTCCATTAAACATTTTTGCTATGAAAAAACAACGTTGTTTGTTTTGGGAGAAAACCAACAACGATTAGCGGTTTGCCTTGCTAAAAATGTTGCAGAAAAAATCATTGATATTCTAAATAGCAAAATATCAAATGGTGCAGAATAGTTATTGGGGCAACAAAAAGTTTTTGCACATTCTAAGTCCGTATTTGATGTAATTTAAGAGCAAAGACGGGGTTA